>NZ_QODI01000013.1:0-192827 GCF_009935975.1 Pseudomonas sp. Q1
GCTGTGAGGCGTTGAGCTAACCAATACTAATTGCCCGTGAGGCTTGACCATATAACACCCAAGCAATTTGAGTCGAAGGGCCAGATTGCGGTGTGTGAAGACGCTATGAACCGAAAGTTCGACGCTCACAAGACACCGACTTCTATTACGTACCCAATTTGCTGAAGCGAAGCCGACTGGCTGCGACTCAGTACCCGAATTTCTTGACGACCATAGAGCATTGGAACCACCTGATCCCATCCCGAACTCAGCAGTGAAACGATGCATCGCCGATGGTAGTGTGGGGTTTCCCCATGTGAGAGTAGGTCATCGTCAAGATTAAATTCCGAAACCCCATTTGCGAAAGCAGATGGGGTTTTGTTTTGGGCGATCGAAAACTTCCGGCAGTTGTCCACATTCAACCTGTATCAAGTCTGGCCGCTTCTACGGCTGTACCCACAGAGCCCAAATACCTCACCAGGTTTTGGCGGCTGGGCTGCGATCAGATAGTGCGCCGCGTATATATCGCTATCGTTGTGTACCTTTCAGACTGCGATGCGGCGTCTGAGTGTTTAGCAAAATAATCCCCGGAAACAGCTCATATCGCCTGTCCGGACACAGTCACCCAGGACTATCATGCCGATAACCCTGTCCCTCACTACAAGGAGCCGCTCGGAACGCCGATGCGCCAGATCTGGAAATCTTTTCGAGCCCTTTATTTCGCTTCCTTGATGATGCTGATCGGCTCCGGCCTGCTCAGTACTTACCTGGCATTACGCCTGGCAGCAGACCATGTTGACAGCTTGTGGGTGGGGGCATTGATGGCGGCCAACTATTTTGGCCTGGTGCTGGGTGGCAAGATCGGGCATCGCCTGATCGCCCGCGTCGGACACATCCGTGCGTATGCCACTTGTGCCGGAATTGTCGGGGCCGCCGTGCTGGGTCACGGGCTGGTCAACTGGTTGCCGGCCTGGATCGTGCTGCGGATAATCGTAGGCCTGGGGATGATGTGTCAGTACATGGTTATCGAAAGTTGGCTGAACGAGCAGGCAGACGCCAAGCAGCGCGGCTTAGTGTTCAGTGGCTATATGATCGCCTCCTATCTGGGCCTGGTATTAGGCCAGTTGATTCTCGTGTTGCATCCTCAGCTTGGCCTGGAGCTGTTGATGTTGGTGGCGGTCTGTTTTGCCTTGTGCCTGGTGCCGGTAGCCATGACCCGGCGCATTCACCCTGCACCGCTACATCCGGCACCGATGGAACCGCGATTCTTTATCAAGCGTGTGCCGCAGTCGTTGAGTACGGTGCTGGGGGCCGGGCTGATTGTGGGCTCCTTTTACGGTTTGGCGCCGCTGTACGCGTCCCAGCAGGGGTTGACGACTGAACAGGTCGGTGTGTTCATGGGGTGCTGCATTTTTGCAGGTTTGGTGGTGCAGTGGCCTTTGGGTTGGTTGTCTGATCGTTATGACCGCGCATTATTGATTCGCTGTTTCGCTTTGTGCCTGGCAGTGGCAGCTCTGCCCCTGGCGATCCTGACCCAGGTGCCATTGGAGGTGCTGTTTGTCGCGGGTTTCCTGTGTTCGTTGGTGCAGTTCTGCCTTTACCCACTGGCCGTGGCGTTTTCCAATGACCATGTCGAAGGGGACCGTCGGGTATCGCTGACTGCCATGCTGCTGGTGACCTACGGTATCGGCGCCAGTGTCGGGCCGCTGTTGGCGGGCGTGGTGATGAAGTTGTTTGGCAGCCATATGCTGTACGCGTTTTTCAGCCTGTGCGCGCTGATTCTGGTCTGGCGTATCCGTCCGAAAGCCGTGACTAACCTGCATCAGGTTGATGATGCTCCGCTGCACCACGTAGCGATGCCCGACAGCATGTCCAGTTCACCCTTGGTGGCTGCGCTCGATCCTCGTGTCGATGAGGCGGTGGTGCAGGAGCAGATGCAAACCACCGTAGCTGAGCCTGGGGCCGACGCTAATCCGCAAGCACCGACCGAGGGGGATGCACTGGATACTCCACCCGAGCATCCAGACCCGGATAATCATCCTCATGACCTGAGCAAGGCACGCCCCTGAATATAAAAACGGGCAGATCCCATCAGGATCTGCCCGTTTTTTGACGCGAGTTTCACGCCTTAAAAATCGTCATCCTTGTCGAAGCGTCGCGCTTCACGCTGCAGCTGATACACAAACCGTTCTACCTGGCGCTGCACCAGGCCGCTCATGTTATGAAAGCGCACGCCGGCGAAGGTGGTATTGATCTTGTCTTCGAAATGCAGATAACGCAGTTCGACGGACGTGCTCATGCTGCCAAAGGGCAGGGCAGCGATAAAGCGGTCATACACCTGACCCAGTTGCAGGCGCTCGGATATGTCGCCTTCAAAGCGCAGCTTGCAGCCGGTAGCGGAAATATCCAGTAGCTTGCCACTGATGGGGGCCTTGAGCTTTTCGCCGCCCAGCTCGATGTTCACCAGCTGTGCCAGCTTCAACGCAGCGCGGAAGGCATTGCGTCGCTGATGGTAGACCACTTCGCCAGGTATGCTGCCGGTGTAAATGCGGTGCCCATCTTTCTCGCTGATGGCCAGCGTACCGTTGCTTTCCCAGGCAACCCGCACACCCTCATGAAAGCCTTCAATGCGGAAGGACTCGCCATTCTCGAGGTAGCGTTCGCCATCGCGGGGAATCATTTCGTCCAAGGCCAGCGTCTTGCTGTCCCGGTCAACGTCTACCAGGTAGCTCTGAAAGCGCTGGCTGCGCTCGTGGAAAGTGATGATCAGTGGATCATGGCTTTCCTGCAGCATTCGCAAAGTACTGGCGATTTCCAGAGGCGTGGTGAGGACCTTTGGTGGCTGCGGGGCATCTTCCGCATTAAGGGCGTTGAACACGGTTCTTCCATCTCCAGACAAAATACGACTACACGCAAGAAGGGGCATTTTGCCAGTATGTAGCGTGCCTTGGATAGGCGCGCGGTGAACCGGCGTCAGGCTTGGCTGCGGGTGCTTGGTTTGACCAGGCGCGAGGTCGAGCCTTGGGCGTTGTAGAGGGCCGGAGGTTCTCCGCCGTGGAGTATGCGCAACTGGTTGGCGGTCGTGGCTTGCTGAAGCTGGATCGACTGACCGTTGAGCAGGTTGGCTTCCTGGCACTGGGCGAGCAATTGATTGAGCGCGCTACTCTGGGTCAGTAGTTGATCACCAACCGAGGAATGGCTGGCCAGTTGGGCAAGGCCGTCGTGATCAGCCGGCAGGCCCAGGCTGATGAGAATTTCGCTGCGCTTCTTGCCGTGTTGTTCGAGCAGCACAATCAGCGACTGTTTGCGTGCCAGGATTTCTTCCAGCAAACGCATATCCCGGCCATACAGGGCCAGGGATTCTTCTTTGAGCAACTCGAGCAAATGTTGCGTCGGCGCCAGATCATCAATGATCAGTTGGAGCAAATGTTCGTCGTGGTGCATGGCTGGCCTTGGGTTTTAAGCGTCCAAAAGCCCAGCGCAGGCCTTTGCCTAGCGCTCGGCTTCGAAGTTAAGCAGCTTGCTGGCTACACGGTTGCTGTCGACTTTATAGCTGCCATCGGCGATAGCCTGTTTCAACTCGGCCACACGGGCTTTATTGACAACCGGTTGATCGCGCAGCGAGTCAGTGACCTTCTGCAACTGTTGAGCCTCATTGCTCAGGTGTACCGATTCCCCGCTCTGGCTGACACCGGCCGGTTCTGCCTTGGTAGGCGCAGGCTGGGACTTGGCTTCTACACTGTCCTTGGCACCACCGGTGCGCGTAGAACCGGGCAAAGCCGGGGCGTTATTCAAACGACTGAAATCAATGACCATGTTAAAAAACCTCTGGGTATTTGGACGCTTGCCATGTTTTCGGCCATACCCGGATAAACTTTAGGCGCGATTGAGAATAAACCTGAATGCGCAGATGTTCAGCCCACAGTGTAGGAAAAGCCAGCGTCCTATGCCAGTGGAGTCTATAACGCCACCTCGACTTGTCCCGGTGCGGTCACCTGCGCCTTGATCACACGGTTGGAGTTGAGGTTCTTGACGCGAATCTGTTCGCTCATACCGCCGTTGGACAGTGCCTCCCCCGGCATTTTTACTGTCAATGCGCCGCTACTGGCGGAAATCACCACCTGATCCCCCTTGCGAATCACCTCGGCCTGTTCCAGATGGACCAGCGTGATGACTTGATCGGTAACCATTGGTCGGGTCAATTTCTGCCCGATGGCTTGGTCCACTGATGTGAGATAGCCCTGGTTGATCTGGCTGATATCACGTTCGCGCAGGGCAACATCTTCGAAACCGATGATGCCGGTGCGCTTCAGCGGGCGTGTCACCACCACGACATCGCGGAACAATTTGACTTGAGCGGGCACGAACACCGTCCAGGGCGAAGCGCCTTCACAACGGACTTTGACCGTGACGCGACCAATAGGCTGGGCAGGGCTTTCCAAGGTGGCAGTCAATTCCTTGTCGCACATTGGCATGCGCAGGCGAGGGTCTAACTGGTTGACTTGGATCTCGTAGCGTCCCGGCGTTTGTGTGGTTGTCAGATAATCTTCTACAGTGAACTCAAGAAAGCCCTGAGTGACGCCGATAAGTAGATCAGGCAATGTGACGTTGTCGGCACGGGTCGTAGCGCCTGCCGTCAAGGCAAGCAAAACCATCGTGGCGCAGAGCAGTCTGCGGTAGCGAGGGCGGGGGTGTCGGGAAACTGTCGTTTTAATGTCCATGGCCAATAAATAGCAAAGCTCGTGCCGTTTCGTGTTAGGGCGCGCGCCGCCTTGTAGGTATGGCCCAAGGTTTTAGCGTAGGAGTGCAGGCATGGCAGGTGTAATGGATTCAGTAAACCAGCGTACACAGCTGGTAGGGCAGAATCGCCTGGAGTTGTTGCTTTTTCGCCTGGACGGCAGCCAGCTATATGGCATCAACGTGTTTAAAGTTCGGGAAGTGTTGCAGTGTCCCAAATTGACGATCATGCCCAAATCCAGCCCTGTGGTGTGTGGTGTAGCCAACATCCGTGGTGCGACCATCCCGATTCTTGACCTGGCACTGGCCACAGGTTCCGCCGGTTTGCAGGACCGCGGAAGCCCGTTCGTGATCATCACGGAGTACAACACCAAGACCCAGGGTTTCCTGGTGCGCTCGGTGGAACGTATCGTCAACATGAACTGGGAAGAGATCCATCCGCCACCCAAGGGCACTGGGCGCGATCATTACCTCACGGCGGTGACGCGGGTTGATAACCAGTTGGTTGAAATCATCGACGTGGAGAAGATCCTCGCCGAAGTGGCGCCGACCTCGGAGTCTATCTCGGTGGGCGTGGTCGATGCGGAAACCGCGCACAAGGCGGTATCCCTGCGCGTACTGACCGTGGATGACTCCTCGGTCGCTCGCAAGCAGGTCACGCGTTGTCTGCAAACCGTTGGCGTGGACGTGGTGGCTCTTAATGATGGTCGCCAGGCGCTGGATTACCTGCGTAACCTGGTCGATGAGGGCAAGAAGCCGGAAGAGGAGTTCTTGATGATGATTTCCGACATCGAGATGCCGGAAATGGATGGTTATACCCTCACGGCCGAAATACGCAGCGATCCACGCATGCAAAAATTGCATATCATCCTGCATACTTCATTGTCGGGTGTATTCAATCAGGCAATGGTCAAGAAGGTCGGCGCTGATGACTTCCTGGCCAAATTCCGCCCTGATGACCTGGCATCCCGGGTAGTCGACCGGATCAAGGCTGCAGATCACGGCTAGGGGATTTCCCTGGCGATCACACGATTTAAGAGGCGGTATCATTGTCTACGGGTAATTTGGATTTCGAACAGTTCCGGGTCTTCCTGGAAAAGGCCTGTGGCATATTGCTCGGTGAAAACAAGCAGTACCTGGTATCCAGCCGTCTCAACAAGCTGATGGAGCAGCAGGGTATCAAGTCGCTGGGCGAGTTGGTTCAGCGCATCCAGGGACAGCCGCGCAGTGGGCTCAAGGAAATGGTGGTCGATGCGATGACCACCAACGAGACCCTATGGTTTCGCGACACCTACCCCTTTGAGGTGCTCAAGAGCAAAGTGCTGCCGGAGGCTATCAAGGCCAGCCCGGGCCAGCGCCTGCGCATCTGGTCGGCGGCGTGCTCTTCGGGGCAGGAACCGTATTCGATCTCGATGTCTATCGATGAGTTTGAGCGAACCAACATGGGCCAGCTGAAGGCGGGGGCACAAATTGTTGCCACCGACTTGTCCGGCACCATGCTGACCAATTGCAAGACCGGCGAATACGACAGCCTTGCTCTGGGGCGTGGGCTTTCCCAGGAGCGCCTGCAGCGTTACTTTGAGCCTAAAGGGGCAGGGCGATGGGCGGTCAAGGCGCCGATCAAGAATCGCGTGGAGTTTCGCTCGTTCAACCTGCTCGACAGCTATGCCAGTCTGGGCAAGTTTGACATGGTGTTTTGCCGCAACGTGCTGATCTATTTCTCGGCCGAAGTGAAGAAAGACATCCTGTTGCGCATCCACGGCACCCTCAAGCGTGGCGGCTACCTGTTCCTGGGGGCTTCAGAAGCGTTGAACGGTTTGCCGGATCATTACCAGATGGTGCAATGCAGCCCTGGGATCATCTACCAGGCGAAGTGATGCACCCTTGAACAAAAAAATGGGAGGCCCCACACAGGCCTCCCATTTTTTTCGCCTCAAAGCGGCAACATGCATTGCCGCTTTACTGGCTTCACGCGGAAGTCCATTGCCGCTTTTCTGGCATTGCCGCTTAACAGCATCCAGCAAACCCTTGAAATACGGGCCTTCGAAGAATTGGCATGAGCCTTGCTATAACCCAGATACGAAAAGCAGGTCAGCCTAAAGGTTTCCGCCATGAGCATCAGCTTCGATAAAGCGCTCGGTATCCACGAACAAGCCCTGGGCTTCCGCGCCCAGCGTGCCGAAGTCCTGGCCAACAACATTACCAACGCCGACACCCCGAACTACAAGGCTCGGGATCTGGATTTCTCCGCTGTGCTCGCGGCGCAGCAGGACAAGACCAAGAACGGCACCTTTGCCTTGAATATGACCAATAGCCGGCATATCGAAGCACAGGGCCTGAGCAGTGGTGATGAGGCGTTGTTGTATCGCACGCCGATGCAACCGTCGATCGACCAGAACACCGTCGACGCCCAGCTGGAGCAATCGGCCTATGCCGAGAACTCGGTGAACTTTCAGGCCAGCTTCACCCTGCTCAACAGTAAATTCAAAGGGCTGATGTCAGCCCTGCGTGGAGAGTAAGCCATGTCCCTGTCCAGTGTTTTCAATATTGCCGGCAGTGGCATGAGCGCGCAGACCACGCGTTTGAACACCGTCGCCAGTAACATCGCCAACGCCGAGACCGTGTCTTCGAGCATCGACCAGACCTACCGCGCCCGTCACCCGGTGTTCGCCACCATGTTCCAAGGTGGCCAGGGCAACGGCAGCGATTCGCTGTTCCAGAATCAGGATGCCGCAGGCTCCGGCGTGCAGGTGTTGGGTGTGGTCGAAGACCAGAGCAACCTTGAGGCCCGCTACGAGCCCAACCACCCTGCTGCGAACGAAAAGGGCTACGTGTACTACCCCAACGTCAACGTGGTCGAGGAAATGGCTGACATGATCTCCGCCAGCCGCTCGTTCCAGACCAATGCGGAAATGATGAACACCGCCAAAACCATGATGCAGAAGGTCCTGACCCTGGGTCAGTGATAAGGGGCGCCAAATAATGGCCATTGTTGATACCACTAATCCAGCCAACACGCCGGTTCAGGACCTGTTCAATACCAAGGTCAAGACGGCGACAGACAACAGCAGTCTCAATAACGCTGCCAAGGCCGCCACGGGTAACCAGGCACTGGGCAAGGATGCGTTCATGCAACTGCTGGTGACCCAACTGAAAAACCAGAACCCGCTGTCGCCCCAGGATAACGGCGCGTTCGTGGCGCAACTGGCCCAGTTCAGCAGCCTGGAAGGCATCAACACCCTGAATGACTCGGTGAATGCGATCTCCAGCAACTTCAGCTCGTCGCAGGCGCTGCAAGCCTCGTCGTTGGTCGGGCGCTCGATCATCACCCAGACCGACAAAGCGTTGGTCGATACCAGCAAGAGCATGACCGGCTCGGTGGCGGTGACGGCAGCGACGGGTAACGTCTCCGTCAAGATCACCGACAAGGATGGGAACGTGGTGCGCACCATCGATATGGGCGCCCAGAGTGCCGGTAATAGCAGCTTTATCTGGGACGGCAAGAACGACAAGGGTGAAGTCGCTCCAACGGGCACCTACACCTTCAACGCCACCTACAAGAATGACAAGGGCGACTCTGCTGCCCTGTTGACTTCGCTGCCCGCCACGGTGACCAGCGTGACATTGAGCAAGACCGGCGGCGAGATGCTGCTCAACCTTGCAGGTGGCATGGGCAGCGTCAAGCTGTCGCAAATTCAGACTATCGGTACATAGAGCCGGCTAAATACGGCAGAGGGAGAGAAACATGTCTTTTAATATCGGCCTTAGCGGCCTCTATGCGGCCAACAAACAGCTGGACGTGACCGGTAACAACATCGCCAACGTTGCGACCACCGGCTTCAAAACGTCGCGTGCAGAATTCGCCGACATCTACGCAGCTTCCAAGCTGGGTACTGGCCAGAACAGTGTCGGCAGCGGTGTGAGCCTGGCAGCCGTGTCCCAGCAATTCACCCAGGGTGATGTCGTCGGCAGCGGCGGCCTGTTGGATATGGCGATCCAGGGGGGCGGCTTCTTCGTCCAGAAGGGCAGTGACGGGTCGCTGGAATACACCCGTAACGGTTCCTTCCACTCGGATAAAGACGGCTTCATCGTCAACAACACCGGTACCTCGCGCTTGCAAGGCTACGCGGCGGATGCCAATGGCAACATTATCAAGGGCGCCCTGACCGACTTGCAATTGAACCTGTCGAACCTGCCGCCCAAGGCCTCCACCAAAGTGGACTCCCAAAGCAACCTGAACTCATCGTCGCCGGTGATCGACCAGACGGCCACACCGTTCGATCCCACCAAGTCCGAAACCTTCACGACCCAATACAACACCACCTTGTATGATAATCAGGGCAACGCACATTCGATGGTGCAGTACCTGGTCAAGACGGGTGGCAATACGTGGAATTCCTACACCCTGATCGATGGCCGCAACCCTGATGGTACTGCGCCGACGGGCACGGGCTCCACACCGCCGGTTGCTTCGACCTTGAGCTTTGACGGCGCAGGCAAACTCACCGGGATCGTTACTGGTGGCGCGTCCAGCACTACGCTGACCATTGCCAACTGGACCCCAGGTACAGTGACCAATGGTGTGTGGACGCCAAACGGCGCGACGGCCAACCCGACCGGTATCGCCATCAACATGGCTAACATCACCCAGTACAACTCGGCCACCTACCGTAACCCACCGGTCACCGATGGTTACGCCACCGGCCAGATTACCGGCTTGAACATTGATGGTAGCGGCGTGCTGTTCGCAACATTCAGCAACCAGCAGAGCAAGGCGATCGGCCAGCTCTCCTTGGCCAGCTTCAACAACGAGCAAGGCCTGCAGCCGGCCGGCAGCACCACCTGGAAAGAGACCTTCGCCTCGGGCCAGCCGGGTTATGACAACCCGCAAGCCGGTACCCTGGGTTCGATCGTATCCAAATCCCTGGAGAGCTCCAACGTCAACCTGACCAACGAGCTGGTGGACCTGATCAAGGCCCAGAGCAACTATCAGGCGAACGCCAAGACCATCTCCACCCAGAGCACGATCATGCAAACCATTATCCAGATGACCTGATGCATCTGGGTTGGCATGCAGTCTGAACAGGCCCCTCGTTTGAGGGGCTTTTTTTTGCGTGGGAAAACGCCCGCTGAGGAGTAAAGGAATGCTGTGGAACGCCTGAGTCCTGAATCGCCACTGAGTAGGCCAGTGACTCAATGGAGAGGCTTGGGAATGTGGAATTCAGGTGTAGTGGGGTTCGAATATGGGCGCGTGGGTTCCACGCCGGGTGTAGTGCCAGCACCGTCGCCACCTGTCGCGCCTGTTGATGAAGCGGGTGCGATCAAGAAGCTGCTCAACGAGCTGTTTGACGCCGAGCAAGGTTCCAAGTCCCAGACGGCCCGGGACGTGCGCGACAAACTCAATGCGCTGCGCGAGAAGCTGGGCGACGAGAAATTCAAGGCGCTGATTGACGAACTGATCGCAGAGGCTTCCGCGCAGTTTCGTGAGTTTCTCAAGCGACTGTTGAAGGAATGGTTTCCGGATGCGGATGATGCCTCGCCCAGCCCACCACCGGTGTTGCCAGGCAGTGGTGGTCGTGGTCCTGGCGTGCCTAGAAGCGATTTCGGCCCCAGTGAATCCATGAGCAACAAGCCCATTACCGAAGGGGCGAAACATTTCAACTACAAACCGGACTACAGTAATCCGGGGAAGAAACCGGACAACATCTGGAGTGGGTTCAGTCAGGGGGCGGATGGCAATTGCATCACGGTTTCCGCGATAAAGGCGGCGATGATGCAGTACGGCCAGAAGCCCACCGATGTGTACAAAGAGGTCAAGGAGAGTGGCGACGGTTATGACGTGACCATGCGCGATGGCTTCAAACTGCATTTGTCCAAGGGCGAGTTGCAGCTTGCAGCGCGGGAGGCACGCTTCAAGGGGGATGACCCGCAAATGATGACCGACGCAAACTTCATGTATGCCGTGAGCGCAAAGCGGGCTCAAATGGAGAACAATGATGGCACTGCCGGGCGCAGTTACCGGGCTGCCTTGAATAGCTTGATGGATGGGGAGGGCAGCCGGGAAGGCTTGGATCGTTTGGGACTCAGAGGACGTTACAGGCCAGCGACTGACGCGGACCTGAGAAGCAGCAAGGTGGGCACGGTGGAGTATAAAGGTCATTCGATGGCCGTGATCAATGGCCGGATCGAGCTATGGGGTGAGCGAGGTGGGGCACCCAGGTCGGGGCTGGCGACCGTCTTGTTCTAAGCGGCCTGTCCGACTAAAGAAAACCCCCGAAAAGAAAACCCCCGATAAACCCCATTGCAGCCAGGGTCTATCGGGGGTTTTTCAATCCCGGCTGTTCAAGCCCGGGACCGGTTCAGCTTATTGGCAAGCTTCGCAATCCGGCTCGTCGATCGCGCAGGCCTTTGGCACGGGGGCCGGGCCGGCTGGCGCTGCGAGAACCGAATCATCACCGTGGTTACCGCTGGAAACAGCGTTCAGCTTGCCGGTGTTGATGGTCGACTTCTCGGTGCTGGTCGCGGCCAGGGCACGGAGGTAGTAAGTGGTTTTCAGGCCACGGTACCAAGCCATGCGGTAGGTCACGTCCAGCTTCTTGCCCGATGCACCGGCAATGTACAGGTTCAGCGACTGCGCCTGGTCGATCCACTTCTGACGACGGCTGGCGGCGTCAACGATCCACTTGGTGTCCACTTCGAAGGCGGTCGCGTAGAGCTCTTTGAGTTCTTGCGGGATACGCTCGATCTGCTGCACGGAACCGTCGTAGTACTTCAGGTCGTTGATCATGACCGAGTCCCACAGGCCGCGGGCCTTGAGGTCGCGAACCAGGTACGGGTTGATCACGGTGAATTCGCCCGACAGGTTCGATTTCACATACAGGTTCTGGTAGGTCGGTTCGATCGACTGCGACACGCCGGTGATGTTGGCGATGGTTGCAGTCGGTGCGATGGCCATGATGTTGGAGTTACGAATGCCTTTCTGTACACGAGCACGTACCGGTGCCCAGTCCAGGGTTTCTTTCAGGTCAACGTCGATGTACTTCTGGCCACGGGCTTCGATCAGGATCTGTTGCGAGTCCAGCGGCAGGATGCCCTTGGACCACAGCGAACCCTGGAACGTCTCGTATGCACCGCGCTCGTCGGCCAGGTCGCAGGACGCCTGGATCGCGTAGTAGCTGACCGCTTCCATGGACTTGTCGGCGAACTCGACCGCGGCATCCGAACCGTACGGAATGTGCTGCAGGTACAGCGCGTCCTGGAAGCCCATGATGCCCAGGCCCACTGGACGGTGCTTGAAGTTGGAGTTCTGCGCCTGTGGTACCGAGTAGTAGTTGATGTCGATAACGTTATCGAGCATGCGAACGGCAGTGTTGACGGTACGTTCCAGCTTGGCGGTATCCAGCTTGCCGTTGACGATGTGGTTCGGCAGGTTGATCGAGCCCAGGTTGCAAACGGCGATCTCGTCCTTGTTGGTGTTCAAGGTGATCTCGGTGCACAGGTTCGAACTGTGGACCACGCCGACGTGCTGCTGCGGGCTGCGCAGGTTGCATGGGTCCTTGAATGTCAGCCATGGGTGGCCGGTTTCGAACAGCATCGACAGCATTTTGCGCCACAGGTCTTTGGCCTGGATGGTCTTGAACAGCTTGACCTTGCCTGGATACTCGGTGAGGGCTTCGTAGTACTCGTAGCGCTCTTCGAAGGCTTTGCCGGTCAGGTCGTGCAGGTCCGGTACTTCGGATGGCGAGAACAGGGTCCATTTGCCGTCATCGAAGACGCGCTTCATGAACAGGTCAGGGATCCAGTTGGCCGTGTTCATGTCGTGGGTACGACGACGGTCATCACCGGTGTTCTTGCGCAGCTCGATGAACTCTTCAATGTCCATGTGCCAGGTTTCCAGGTAGGCACACACAGCGCCTTTGCGCTTGCCACCCTGGTTGACCGCGACGGCGGTGTCGTTCACGACTTTCAGGAACGGTACAACGCCCTGGGACTTGCCGTTGGTGCCCTTGATGTACGAACCCAGTGCGCGCACCGGCGTCCAGTCGTTACCCAGGCCGCCAGCGAATTTGGACAGCATGGCGTTGTCGTGGATCGCGTGGTAGATGCCCGACAGGTCATCCGGCACGGTGGTCAGGTAGCAGCTGGACAGCTGTGGACGCAGGGTACCGGCGTTGAACAGGGTCGGTGTCGACGACATGTAGTCGAACGACGACAGCAGGTTGTAGAACTCGATCGCACGGTCTTCTTTGTGCTTCTCTTCGATCGCCAGGCCCATGGCCACGCGCATGAAGAACACTTGCGGCAGTTCGAAGCGCACACCGTCCTTGTGGATGAAGTAACGGTCGTACAGGGTTTGCAGGCCCAGGTAGGTGAACTGCTGGTCACGCTCGTGATTGATCGCCTTGCCGAGTTTTTCCAGGTCGAAGGAGGCCAGGACCGGGTTCAGCAATTCGAATTCGATACCCTTGGCGATGTAGGCCGGCAGGGCCTTGGCGTACAGGTCGGCCATCTCGTGGTGGGTGGCGCTGTCGGCCACGCCCAGGAAGCCCAGGCCTTCGGCGCGCAGGGTGTCCATCAGCAGGCGCGCGGTCACGAACGAGTAGTTCGGCTCACGCTCGACCAGGGTACGGGCGGTCATCACCAGGGCGGTGTTGACGTCGGTCAGGGCCACGCCGTCGTACAGGTTCTTCAGGGTTTCGCGCTGGATCAGGTCGCCGTCGACTTCTTCCAGGCCTTCACAGGCTTCGGTGATGATAGTGTTCAGGCGGCCCAGGTCCAACGGTGCAAACGAACCGTCGGCCAGGGTGATGCGGATCGACGGGTGAGCTTGCACCGCAGCTTCTTCAGCGGGGGAGCGCACGGCACGTTCCTTGGCGCGCGAGTCACGGTAGATCACGTAGTCGCGAGCGACTTTCTGCTCGCCGGCACGCATCAGGGCCAGCTCGACCTGGTCCTGGATTTCTTCGATGTGGATGGTGCCGCCCGAAGGCATGCGACGTTTGAAAGTCGCGGTGACCTGTTCGGTCAGGCGGGCAACGGTATCGTGGATGCGCGACGAGGCAGCAGCGGTGCCGCCTTCAACTGCAAGAAACGCTTTGGTGATGGCGACGGTGATTTTGTCATCGGTGTAAGGAACGACAGTGCCGTTACGCTTGATCACACGCAGTTGGCCGGGTGCAGTGGCGGACAGATCCAGGTTTGAATCAGCGGCCTGCGGCACGGAGCCTTGCGGGTTCTCGCGAGTTGTGTCGGTTTGCATGGGGGGTTGTCTCCACGTTCTATATTTGATTGCGAGTGCCAGGCTTTTCCTGCAACACCCGTACCGTTTTCCATGTCGGGGATGGAGAACAGATGCCATCCGCGTGAGCGGTTTGGTCTACTGAAAATCTGTTGGTTCCACGTCGCGCTAACAAATAAAGCGCTTGAGTTTCGAGCCACTTGTGTGGTTAGGCACTTTGCTCGAAAACCCTACATGTAGGGTCTCGTTTGTCCTCGAGGTACAAGATAATGCGTTTTTGAGGGGTTAGCAACGGAGTAACCTGTGGATAAGGTTGTGAGTAAAATGTGTAAGAAAGGTCGAATGCCCGTGTAGGCCGCGTTACTGCTGGATTGCACCGTTTGTCATTAAATGTTTCGGGTGCAAAACAACCGAGCCTTTTTCGAAGGGCGCGAACCCTATCACAAAAAAATGCGATCACCGAGTGGATTTCCGGGCTTGTGCGCAAGGGCAGGCCCGTGGCTACAATCGGCCTCTGTTATGCCCTCTAAACATTACAAATAAGGTGTGGCCGGCGAAGATCAGCATGTGGGAGAAGCATGTGGGAGAAGCATGTGAGAGAAGCATGTGAGAGAAGCATGTGGGAGATAGACACGCTTGCTCCCCTATCCGGCCGCATTGTCATAACGACTCTCTATCGCGACGAGGATCACCCGTGGAGCAAGAGGCCTGGCAAATACTGATTGTCGAGGACGACGAGCGATTGGCCGAGTTGACCCGTGATTACCTGCAGAGCAACGGCCTGCGGGTGTCGGTGGAGGGCGATGGCGCCCGGGCTGCGGCGCGTATTATCGACGAACAGCCGGACCTGGTGATCCTCGACTTGATGCTGCCCGGCGAAGACGGCTTGAGTATCTGTCGCAAGGTGCGTGCGCGCTACGACGGGGTGATCCTGATGCTGACCGCCCGTACCGATGACATGGATCAGGTGCAGGGACTGGACTTGGGGGCGGATGACTATGTGTGCAAACCCGTGCGCCCACGCTTGCTGCTGGCGCGCATTCAAGCCCTGCTGCGGCGCAGCGAGCCGACGGAAGCCGGCGTTGTGGAGAACCAGCGTCGCTTGCAGTTTGGTCCCTTGGTCGTGGACAACGCCCTGCGCGAAGCCTGGCTGCATGACGGCGGCATCGAACTGACCAGTGCCGAGTTCGACCTTTTATGGCTGCTGGTGGCGAATGCCGGGCGTATCTTGTCCCGCGAAGAAATCTTCATTGCCCTGCGCGGCATCGGCTACGACGGCCAGGACCGCTCCATTGATGTGCGTATCTCGCGTATTCGCCCGAAAATAGGCGACGACCCGATCCACCCACGGCTGATCAAGACCATCCGCAGCAAAGGCTACCTGTTCGTCCCCGAAGCCGCTGCCGATATGCCGCTGTGAACTCGATCTTCCTGCGCATCTACGGCGGCATGTGTGCGGCGCTGATTCTGGTGGCGCTGCTGAGCGTGCTGGCGCTGCACCTGCTCAACGAGGTGCGCAGCGGGCAATACCGCGAGCGCCTGGCCCACGGCACCTTCGCGTTGATGGGGGACAACCTGCAACCCATGAGCGCCATCGAGCGTCAGCGTGCCCTGGCGGTGTGGGAGCGTTTGTTGGGCATCCCCCTGGAACTGCGCAGCCTCAGCGATGCGCAGCTGGACCTTGCCCAGCGCAATCGCCTGCAACGCGGCCAGGTCCTGGTGCAGCAGACCGGGCCGCATGCCGCGCGGGTACTGCGTTTGGTCAGTGAGAAAGAGTCGTTGGTGCTGACCGGCGAAGTGCAGCAGATCAGCGAGCAGCTGGCGCGTGCAACGATCTACCTGTTGGCCGATGAACTGGTGCGTTACCCGGTGGCGGAGCAGCCGCAGCGTTTGGCCGACCTAAAGGAAGCCAAGGGCTTTGGCTTCGAAATGCACCTGATGACCCTCGATCAGGCTGATATGGATGAGGATCAGCGCCGTCGTGTGTCGGAAGGCGATACGGTGATGGCGCTGGGTAAAGGCGGTGATTCGATTCGCGTGTTCGCCGGTATGGTCGGTACGCCATGGGTCCTGGAACTCGGCCCGCTGTATCAAATGAACCCTTACCCGGCGCAGTGGCTGATCCTGATCGCGTTGGTCAGCCTGACCCTGATCGGCTTGATCGTGTATTTCCTGGTGCGCCAGCTCGAGCAGCGCCTGCGCGGGCTGGAAGCGGCGGCCACGCGTATTGCCAAAGGCAGCCTGGAGGTGCGTGTGCCGGCCCGCGGGGCGGACTCGGTCGGGCGTCTGGCGGCAGCCTTCAATGGCATGGCCGAGCATCTGCAGCAGTTGCTGGCGATCCAGCGCGAACTGGTGCGCGCGGTGTCCCACGAACTACGTACCCCGGTGGCGCGCCTGCGCTTTGGCCTGGAGATGATCGGTGACGCCGCCACCCCCGAGGCGCGGCGCAAGTACATGGACGGAATGGACAGTGATATCCAGGACCTCGATGGCCTGGTGGACGAAATGCTCACCTATGCACGCCTGGAGCAAGGTGCGCCGCAACTGAGTTTCCAGCGGATCGACCTCAGCGCGTTGCTCGATCAGGTCATCGGCGAATTGTCGCCACTGCGCCCGCAGATCAGCGTGAGTCGGGGGGCCTGCCTGTCCTCGGCGCATTGGGACGACGCTTGGGTCGACGCCGAACCGCGTTACCTGCATCGGGCTTTGCAGAACCTGGTGAGCAATGCCATGCGCCATGCTCAGGGCCGAGTGTTGATCAGCTATCAGGTGGGGCAGGTGCGCTGCCGTATCGATGTGGAAGATGACGGCCCGGGCGTGCCGGAAAGTGCATGGGAGCGGATCTTCACACCCTTTCTGCGCCTGGATGACAGTCGCACCCGGGCCTCGGGTGGGCACGGCCTGGGTTTATCGATCGTACGGCGGATCATCTATTGGCACGGCGGGCGCGCCTTGATCAGCAAGAGCAACAACCTGGGCGGGGCATGCTTCAGTCTGAGTTGGCCCAGGGATCAGGAGAAATCCTGAAACCGCGATCTCCTGTGGGAGGGGGCTTGCTCCCGATAGCGCCCTATCAAGCGCCGATAGCCACCAGGCTCAATAACTGATCCCCATCCACCGCATACTGCCCCTCCAATACCTTGCCGTGGCACCACTCGGCCGACAGGTCCGTCAGCAGGCGCAAGCGCACATGGCCGGCTTCGGACCACTCCAGCACCTCGGCATGCTCAAAGTAGAAACGCTGCTGCACAATCGGGTAGAGCGCCTTGAACAGGCTTTCCTTGAGCGAGAACGTCAGCGTCACCAACCGGGCGATCTGCTCACGCGGCAGGGCGGCCATGCGTTGCAGTTCATCGGCGGTGAGAATTTCCCCGGCCAGGCGCTCGGCCCGCTCCAGGCTCAGCAGGTTCTCCAGGTCCATCCCCAGTCCGCGCCATTGCGTCTTGTACCCGACGATGGCAGCGGCATGTCCAGTGCTGTGGGTGATGGAGCCGCTGATATGCCCTGGCCACACCGGCGCCCGGTCTTCGCCGATGGCCGGGACGCAATCGAGCTGATCAAGTTGTTGCAACGCCGTACGCGCGCACAGCCGGCCGGCAAGGAACTCGGCCTGGCGCTTGGCCACCGAGCGCTGGATGCTGGCCGGTGGCGGCACGGCGCTGCGCTGGAAGTCGCCGGCCTTTAATAAGGTGGGGTCGAAGCGGGTGCTGAGAAACACCGTATCCGGCAAGGGTTCGGGTAGGGGCCAATGTGCATCGAGCGGGGTGCAGCAAGCGGGTAGGGGCGTCATGGACGGTATTTTGCTTCAGTTGGCACACCAGTGGATAGCCCGCAACGGTTCAGGTGCGGTTCAGAGCCCGTTCAGGGGGAGTTCAGGGGCGCCTGCGTAGTCTGGCACCCATAGCCAAATGCGTAGAGGTAACCCCATGACTGCGATCAAACAGCTGCTGTTGGCCTTAACCATGCTCAGCGCCACTGCCGGAGTGCAGGCTGCGGACGGCTCCTTTGCCGCGTTCGGCGGCGAGAAAACCAAGAAGTCCGGCAACCTGATCCACCGTGTCAGTTTCGACGATGCAGGCAGCCAGGCTGCGCCGTGGGGTCAGTCGCTGGGGCAGACTGCCCCGCAGCCGGGTTACCGCACCGGCTACGAACACCTGACGGGCCAATACAATGGCATTAAACTGCGCCCGCAAGACCTGCAGGGCCGCTATGATATCCCTCTGTCGGACAGTTGAATCGCCTTGGAGAGCCTTATGAAATTGCTGGTGGTGGAAGATGAGGCGCTGTTGCGTCATCACCTGTTGACCCGCCTGACCGACAGTGGGCATGTGGTCGAAGCCGTGGCCAATGCCGAAGAAGCCTTGTACCAGACTGGCCAGTTCAATCACGACCTGGCCATCATCGACCTCGGCCTGCCCGGCATGGGCGGCCTGGACCTGATCCGCCAATTGCGCACCCAGGCCAAGAGTTTCCCGATCCTGATCCTCACGGCCCGGGGCAACTGGCAGGACAAGGTCGAAGGCCTGGCCGCCGGTGCCGACGACTATGTGGTCAAGCCATTCCAGTTCGAAGAACTGGAGGCGCGCATGAATGCCCTGTTGCGCCGCTCCAGTGGGTTCACCCAGTCCACGATCGTGGCGGGGCCGCTGTTGCTGGACCTCAACCGCAAACAGGCTTCCCTGGATGAGCAACCCCTGGCGTTGACCGCCTATGAGTACCGTATTCTCGAGTACTTGATGCGCCACCATCAGCAGGTGGTCGCCAAGGATCGCCTGATGGAGCAGCTCTATCCCGATGATGACGAGCGTGATCCGAACGTTATCGAAGTGTTGGTGGGCCGCCTGCGTCGCAAGCTGGAAGGCCCGGCGGGGTTCAAGCCGATCGATACCGTGCGCGGCTTGGGTTACCTGTTCAATGAGCGCTGCCGTTGATTCGCTCGCTACGTGTGCGCTTGATGCTGGCGGCCGCGACCCTGGCCGTGCTGTTTATGTTGGGCTTGTTGCCCGCCATGCAAGGCGCTTTCAGCCTGGCGTTGCAGGATTCCATCGAGCAGCGCCTGGCGTCGGATGTGACCACCCTGATTTCTGCTGCACGCGTCGAAAACAACCGCTTGCTGATGCCCGCGCAGTTGCCTGACGAGCGTTTCAACCTCACCGACAGCCGGCTGCTGGGCTATATCTATGACCGCGAAGGTCATCTGGTGTGGCGGTCGCGGGCAACCCAGGAAGAAAACATCAACTACCGGCCGCGTTACGATGGGCGTGGCAACGAATTTGCGCGTATCCGCGAAGCCGGTGGCCAGGAGTTCTTCGTGTATGACGTCGAGGTCAAGCTGCTGGGAGGCAAAAGTGCCGCGTTCAGCATCGTCGCGTTGCAACCGGTACGCGAATATCAACTGACCCTTGAGGGGCTGCGGGAAAACCTCTACCTGGGCTTCGGCGCGGCCTTGCTGGTGCTGTTGACCTTGCTCTGGCTGGGCTTGACGTGGGGGCTGCAAGCCCTGCGACGCCTGAGCCAGGAGCTGGACCAGATTGAAAGTGGCACGCGCGAAAGCCTCACCGAAGAACACCCACGCGAACTGTTGCGCCTCACCGGCTCCCTCAATCGGTTGCTGCACAGCGAGCGTGAGCAGCGTACCCGCTACCGCGATTCCCTCGACGACCTCGCCCATAGCCTGAAAACCCCGCTGGCGGTATTGCAGGGCGTGAGTGAAGACATGGCGCAGCGTCCCGAAGAACGTGGCCAGGCCATGGTTCTACAATCGCAGATTGAACGTATGAGCCAGCAGATCGGCTACCAGCTGCAACGTGCCAGCCTGCGCAAAAGTGGCCTGGTGCGCCACCAGGTGCATCTTGCGCCGGTGCTGCAAAGCCTCTGCGACACACTGGGCAAGGTGTACCGCGACAAGCGCGTTACCGTGTCCTTCGACTTGCCGGACGAGGGTTATGTGCCCATCGAGAAAGGCGCCCTGCTCGAAATGCTCGGTAACCTGCTGGAAAACGCCTATCGCCTGTGCCTGAGCGAAGTGCGTATCAGCCTGGTAGAAAATCTTGCCGGCACTGAGCTGTGTATCGAGGACGATGGCCCCGGTGTGCCACCGGATCAGCGCGCACGGATTCTGCAACGGGGCGAACGGCTGGACCGTCAGCATCCGGGGCAGGGCATTGGGCTGGCGGTGGTCAAGGACATTATCGAAAGTTACGGCGCACGCCTGACTTTGGGTGATTCGGCGCTGGGTGGCGCGGCGTTCAAGATTCACTTCCCGGCTGTGTGATTTTTTGGTGGCCGAACTGGCCTCATCGGGGGCAAGCCCCCTCCCACATTTTGATTTGTGAACACATTCAAGGGTAGGAGGGGGCTTGGTCCCGATGGCGTCAGTACTGGCGCCACCTTAATTTTCCTGCGCCCGGTAGGCGCCTGGCGTGAGCCCCGTCCACTTCTTGAACGCCCGATGAAACGCCGACGGTTCGGAGAACCCCAACTGCTCGGCGATTTCCTGCAGCGACAGATTGGCCCGCCCCAAGTGATAAATGGCGATGTCTCGCCGCAATTCATCTTTGAGTGCCTGGAAACTGGTGCCTTCCTCGCGCAGGTGTCGGCGCAGGGTCTGCGGGCTGATGTGCAGGTGCTGCGCCACGGCCTCCAGGTCCGGCCAAGGCGTGCGGTCACGGCTTAACAAGCGGCGTAATTGGCTGCTCAAGCTGTCGCCTTCGTCCGGTCGTGACAGCAAGTCTGCGGGCGAGCGCTGCAGAAAATGCTTGAGCGTACGTTCGTCCTGCAGCAAGGGCAGGCTCAAATAGCGGCAGGGGAATACCAGGCTACTGCTCGGTGCGTTGAATACCTGAGGGCAGGGGAAGAGCAAGTCATATTCGCCTGCATGGGCCGGCATCGGGTAGTGGAACGTCGCCTGATGCAACCGGATTCGCTGGCCGATCAACCAACTGCCCAGGCGATGCCAGATCACCAGCAGGCATTCGCTCAGGAAGTGATCCGGGTCCCACAGCTGTGAGTCATCCAGGCTCAGACGAGCCATGTCGCCTTCTCTTGTCAGATGCCAGCGCGGACCCTGTGGGAATAAGCTATAAAATAATAAACCGCGTTCCAGAGCCTTCTCCAGGGTGCGGCAGTGAATCAGCGCGTGGCACATCATGGCGAAGGTGCCGCGTTTACTCGAACCTTCAGCGAACCCCAGGTACTCGTCGTCGAGCTCCAGCCAGAGCATCTGCAACAGCCGGGTAAATTGTTCAGGCGCAATGCGGGCGCGGGGCTCGGTCAGCAACTCAGGGGTAATGCCCACCTGTTGCAGCAGGGCCGAGTAGTCATAGCCCGCCCGACGGGCACCGACCAGGGCCGCTCGGGCGTAGTGACTGGCGATGGTGCGTTCACGCATGTGAGGGCCTCGTCCATGGAGTGGCGGATGTTAGCCATCACTGGGTGGTGCGACAAGGCGGATATCCGCCAAATTGTAGGACGGGATTTGGCTGCATGGCGGAAACCCGCCACTTGTTCAGGGCGCGTGAAGGAAGGTTGAGCGCGCCCAGGCCTGATGTCTAAAGGCCTTCAGCGGATTTGCAGAAAGTGGCACGGCGTTTGCGATAAGAGATGGCAGCGCAGGCCTGGTTCTACCAGCCTCGCAAACAACAAATCCCTCCAGTGCAGGAGGGTTCGCAATTCAAGTGTCGTGGGCAATGGCGGATATTTGCTACACGGGACGATTGAGGAACTTTGCAATGACGACTCGTCAGCCACTGTACAAATCCCTGTATTTCCAGGTGATCGTTGCAATCGTTATCGGTATTTTGCTCGGTCATTTCTACCCGCAGACCGGCGTGGCGCTCAAGCCACTGGGTGACGGCTTTATCAAGCTGATCAAAATGGTCATCGCCCCGATCATCTTCTGCACCGTTGTCAGCGGTATCGCTGGCATGCAAAGCATGAAATCGGTCGGCAAAACCGGCGGCTACGCGCTGCTGTACTTCGAAATCGTTTCCACCATCGCCCTGCTGATCGGCCTGGTCGTGGTCAACGTTGTGCAACCGGGCGCCGGTATGCACATCGACGTGGCTACCCTGGACGCCTCGAAAGTCGCGGCCTACGTGACTGCCGGTGCAGACCAGAGCGTGGTTGGCTTTATCCTCAATGTGATTCCGAACACCATCGTCGGCGCCTTTGCCAACGGTGACATCCTGCAAGTGCTGATGTTCTCGGTGATCTTCGGTTTTGCCCTGCATCGCCTGGGTGCCTACGGCAAGCCGGTGCTGGACTTCATCGATCGCTTCGCCCACGTCATGTTCAACATCATCAACATGATCATGAAGCTCGCGCCAATTGGTGCCCTGGGTGCCATGGCGTTCACCATCGGTGCCTACGGTGTAGGTTCCCTGGTGCAACTGGGTCAGCTGATGATCTGCTTCTACATCACCTGCGTCCTGTTCGTGGTAGTGGTGCTGGGTGCCATCTGCCGCGCCCACGGTTTCAGCGTGTTGAAGCTGGTGCGCTACATCCGTGAAGAACTGCTGATCGTACTGGGCACTTCCTCTTCCGAATCCGCGCTGCCACGCATGCTGATCAAGATGGAGCGCCTGGGCGCGAAGAAATCCGTAGTCGGCCTGGTGATCCCGACCGGCTACTCCTTCAACCTCGACGGTACTTCGATCTACCTGACCATGGCTGCCGTGTTCATCGCCCAGGCGACTGACACCCACATGGACATCACCCACCAGATCACCCTGCTGCTGGTGCTGTTGCTGTCCTCCAAAGGCGCTGCGGGCGTGACCGGTTCGGGCTTTATCGTACTGGCTGCCACCCTGTCGGCCGTCGGCCACTTGCCGGTTGCCGGCCTGGCACTGATCCTGGGTATCGACCGCTTCATGTCCGAAGCGCGCGCCCTGACCAACCTGGTCGGTAACGCCGTTGCCACTATCGTTGTCGCCAAGTGGGTCAAGGAGCTGGACACCGACAAGCTGCAGAGCGAGCTGGCGTCCGGTGGTACCGGTATCTCCGATACCCGTCCGGAAGATGACCTGGGTGTGGCCGAAGGCCCTGCTCCTGTCATCAAGTAATTCGCTGCTGGCGTGAACTGACGCCGAAGCCCTCCACAAACGCCCCGACTGTTTCGGGGCGTTTGCGTTTGTGGCCGGCCACTCTGGAGGCTTTTGCTTTACAGTGATTGGGTGAGTAATCGTTGTAAGGTCGGCAGGAGGTTGGATGGATAGCGTGGATCTGAATGTCCTGCGCAGTGTGCTCGAATGGCGTCGCGCCGGGCAGCGGGTGGTGTTGTACAGCGTGGTCCAGACCTGGGGCAGTGCACCGCGTCCGCCCGGGGCGATGTTGGCATTGCGGGGCGACGGGGTCGTGATCGGCTCGGTGTCCGGCGGTTGCATTGAGGATGATCTGATTGCGCGCCTGCAAGATGGTCGCCTGGCGGAAGATGGCCCACCCGTGCAGTTGGTGACATACGGGGTCACCCGTGATGAGGCGGCGCGCTTCGGCCTGCCGTGCGGTGGCACGTTGCGCCTGACCGAAGAGCGGGTAGGCGACTGGCAATGGGTCGCACAGCTGCTGGCGCGTTGTGAGGACCATCAGATTGTCGCCCGGGAGCTGGACCTGGCCACAGGTACTGTGACCCTCGGCAGCGCAAGCAAAACGGATGTGGTGACATTTGATGGGGAACGCCTGCGCGCCATTTATGGCCCGCGCTGGCGCCTGCTGTTGATCGGTGCCGGGCAGTTGTCGCGCTACGTGGCGCAAATGGCGCGCTTGCTGGATTTCGAAGTGTTGGTCTGCGACCCGCGTGAAGAGTTCGTCTACGGCTGGGAAGAGCAGCATGGTCGCTTTGTGCCGGGCATGCCGGATGAGGCGGTACTGAACATTCAGACCGACGAGCGCACAGCCATCGTCTGCCTGACCCACGACCCGCGCCTGGATGATATGGCGTTGCTGACGGCATTGAATTCCGATGCCTTCTACGTCGGCGCGCTGGGCTCGCGGGTCAATACCCAGAAGCGCCGGGAAACCCTGGCGGCGCTCGGGCTTACGGCCGAGGCGATTGCGCGCTTGCATGGGCCGATCGGCTTGCACATCGGTAGCCACACGCCTGCTGAAATTGCCTTGTCGCTGATGGCTGAAGTCGTCGCAATCAAGAACGGTGTGGCGCCGATGCAGAAAAAGCCGCTGCCGGTGGTCGCCGAGTGACGGTGACGGCGATTGTACTGGCGGCAGGGCAGGGCAGTCGTTTCCGTGCCGAAGCCGGTGCCGACCAGGACAAGCTGCTGGCCGATTGCAGCGGATTGGATGGCGTGACGCGGCCGGTACTCGAGCAGGTGCTGGTGAACCTGCCGGCGACGCTCGTTGAGCGTTGGGTGGTGACCTCGCCGGAGCGCCTGGAGGTCATTCGGTTGGCCAAGGCGCAGGGTTGCAAAGTCGTGTTGCTGGAATCGGCGGGCATGGGCGACAGCATTGCCGCGGCGGTTGCGGCCAGCGGTGCGGCGGATGGCTGGCTGGTGGTGCTGGGAGATATGCCGTTTATTCGCTCCTCGAGCATTGAGCGGGTGATCGAGGGGCTGGAGGCGGGCGGTATCCGTGTGCCGGTGCAGGATGGGCGGTATGGGCATCCTGTAGCGTTTGGCCAGGCATTTGGGCTTGAGCTGATGGCATTGACCGGTGATCGTGGAGGACGATCATTGTTTGCGCACGCGTTGGTCAGCGAAGTGGCGGTTGAAGACCCGGGAGTGCTCTGGGATGTCGATGTTCCGCAATCCTTGAACTTCAAGCCGATCTGAGTGTGGGAGGGGGCAAGCTCTAATGCCTGTCAGTTAAGCGATAGAGCAGACGATGAATAACCTGTGGGAGGGGGCTTGCTCCCGATAGGCCGCGCAGCGGCCTCAAAAATGGGCCTGCTACGCAGTCCATCGGGAGCAAGCCCCCTCCCACAATGACCGCGTTAAGCCTTATTCAGGACGGGACAGATCACATAAAAAAGCCCCGCCTGATCACTCAGGCGGGGCTTTCTTGTGGCGGCTGGAATCAGGCGAGAGGTTTGCTCTCGTGCTCTGCTTCCTGTGCTGCGGCAGCAGCTGCTGCCGCGGCTTCAGCTTCCTTGCGACGACGGCGCACTTCACGTGGGTCGTTCGGTGCACGGCCGTTTTCGGTCAGGGCGCTGACCGGTGCGGCTTCAACCACAGGGGCAGCCACTTCGGCAGCTACCGGCGCCTCAACCACTGCTGCAGGTTCTACGACCGGAGCAGGCTGAACCACTGGGGCTGGCTCGGCAGCCACGACTTCGGCAACCGGTTCCGACGCTTCTTCTACCGCAGGGGCAGGCGTTGGCGCTTCAACCGGAGCAGTTGGCTCGGCAGTCCATTGGAAGGCGGTCTGTTCTTCGCGAACTTCTCGTACTTCCGGAGCCGCTTCAACAACTGGAGCTTCAACAGCAGCCTCGACCACTGGCTCAGGCTCAGCTACAGGTGTCGGCTCAACAGCCGCCACTTCTGCTTCTGGCTGGGCTTCAGGAGCCTGGGCAACTTCCACTTCCGGAACAACCGGAGCTTCGATTGGGGTAGTGGCTTCGACTACTGGTGCTTCTACGACAGGTGCTTCAGCAACAGGTGCTTCAACAACCGGCGCTTCAACCACTGAGGTCTGGGCAGCAGGTGCTTCAACAACGGCAGTTTCTTCAACAGCAGCAGTTGCGCGTTCAGCCTGTTCGTGAGCCTGGGCTTCAGCAGGTGCGCTGATGACCGAGCTGGCCACGGCGGCAGTCACGGCCAGGCCGGCAGCCAGTTCGGCGCCCGTCGGCTCGCTGGTAGCGGCTTCGGCGTTCTCGCCGGCTTCTTCCGAGCCTTCGATCACATTGCCATTGGCATCGCGTTGACGCTCACGACGGTTGCTGCGACGACGCTGGCCACGGGAGCGGCGGCGTGGACGATCGCCTTCGGCGTTGTCCTGGCCGTCTTCCTGCAGTTGCTCTTCGCCGTTCAGGACTTCTTCTTCGCTGGCGGCAGCGGCTTGTTCGGCACGTGGTTGACGCTCTTCACGCGGTGGGCGTGGTTGGCGCTCCTCACGAGGCGCACGCTCTTCACGTGGCTGGCGAGCCGGGCGCTCTTCGGCGACAACCGCAGCACCGGCAGCGGCAGCGGCTGGCGCTGCGTCCAGCGGTTCGCGCAGTTCACGCACGCGTTCTTCACGCTCGCCACGTGGCTTGCGATCTTCACGCGGTGCACGTGGCGTGCGCGGTGCACGCTCTTCACGCGGTGCGCGTTCTTCGCGGGCTACGGTCGGGGTTTCTTCACGGGCTTCGCGAGGTGCACGCTCTTCACGTGGCGCGCGTTCTTCACGCGGTGCACGTTCTTCGCGTGGCTTGCGCTCTTCATCACGACGACCGTTGCGGTTACGGCTCTGCTGGCGGCCGTTGCGACGTTCTTCGTTGCGCGCCGGACGTTCGGTGGCCGGTTTTTCAACCACAACCGGAGCAGCAGGCTCTTCCTTGGTGGCGAACAGGCTGACCAGCGATTTCACCAGGCCTTTGAACAGGCTCGGCTCAGGCAGGGCGGCTGGAGCAGCAACCGGGGCAGCCGCTTCAGTCGGAACCGGTGCATTGGCACGCGCCGGTGCAGTCTTCACGGCAGCTTCCTGGCGAACCAGGGTGCGCGTCGCGGCAGCCGGCTGGACTTCTTCCACTTCGGCAGCGGCAGCCGCGATTTCGTAGCTGGACTGGTTGTTGTGGGCTTCCGGGCTGTCGTCACGCAGGCGCTGCACTTCGAAGTGCGGCGTTTCCAGGTGATCGTTCGGCAGGATCACGATACGGGCACGGGTGCGCAGTTCGATCTTGGTGATCGAGTTGCGTTTTTCATTGAGCAGGAATGCGGCGACCGGGATCGGCACCTGGGCGCGGACTTCGGCGGTGCGGTCTTTCAGGGCTTCTTCTTCGATCAGGCGCAGGATCGCCAGGGACAGCGATTCAACGTCACGGATGATGCCGGTGCCGTTGCAGCGCGGGCAGACGATGCCGCTGCTTTCGCCCAGGGACGGACGCAGGCGCTGACGGGACATTTCCAGCAGGCCGAAGCGCGAGATGCGGCCGACCTGTACGCGGGCGCGGTCAGCTTCCAGGCATTCGCGGACTTTCTCTTCCACGGCGCGCTGGTTCTTGGCGGGGGTCATGTCGATGAAGTCGATCACGATCAGGCCGCCGATATCACGCAGGCGCAACTGGCGGGCGATTTCTTCAGCCGCTTCCAGGTTGGTCTGCAGGGCGGTTTCTTCGATGTCGCTACCTTTCGTGGCGCGCGCCGAGTTGATGTCGATGGACACCAGGGCTTCGGTCGGGTCGATCACGATGGAGCCGCCGGAAGGCAGTTCGACCACGCGCTGGAAGGCGGTCTCGATCTGGCTTTCGATCTGGAAACGGTTGAACAGCGGCACGCTGTCTTCGTACAGCTTGATCTTGCTGGCGTACTGCGGCATCACCTGGCGGATGAAGGTCAGGGCTTCGTCCTGGGCTTCAACGCTGTCGATCAGCACTTCGCCGATGTCCTGGCGCAGGTAATCGCGGATGGCGCGGATGATCACGTTGCTTTCCTGGTAGATCAGGAACGGCGCGGAACGATCCAGGGACGCTTCTTTGATGGCGGTCCACAGTTGCAGCAGGTAGTCGAGGTCCCACTGCATTTCTTCGCTGCTGCGGCCCAGGCCGGCAGTGCGCACGATCAGGCCCATGTCGGCCGGGGCGATCAGGCCGTTCAGCGCTTCACGCAGTTCGTTGCGCTCTTCGCCTTCGATGCGACGGGAAATGCCGCCGGCACGTGGGTTGTTCGGCATCAGGACCAGGTAACGGCCGGCCAGGCTGATGAAGGTGGTCAGGGCGGCGCCCTTGTTGCCACGTTCTTCTTTCTCGACCTGGACGATGACTTCCTGGCCTTCGCTCAGGACGTCCTTGATGTTCACGCGGCCTTCAGGAGCTTTCTTGAAGTATTCGCGGGAGATTTCCTTGAGGGGCAGGAAGCCGTGGCGCTCGGAGCCGAAGTCGACAAAGGCAGCCTCAAGGCTTGGTTCGATGCGAGTAATACGGCCTTTATAGATGTTGGCCTTCTTTTGCTCGCGTGCACCGGATTCGATGTCCAGGTCGTAGAGGCGTTGGCCATCTACCAGTGCAACACGCAACTCTTCGGGTTGAGTTGCGTTAATCAGCATTCTTTTCATGTTGTACCGTCGGTTTCCGGGCTGCCGGAAACGGCGTTCGGCACACACGACTTCTCACGGTCGGTGTCAGGTGCGTCAAGAGTGGTTGGCCACTCCAGTGTCCAGCAAACACCAGCCAATTGGGCCGGTATCGCGACGGACGCGTCCTGCTTGTTAGCGGTGGTGACAAAGGCACCACTTCAACAAAAGCTAAGGTCAGGAGGAGGAATCAACCGGCGACTGTGGACGAGATGAAGCGTCTAAATATAAGCCTAGTGCTACACGGTCCGACGGTTGTGCATCTCCACCCTACACGTATCCCTGATAATTCGGGTGCTGCCGCGCGCAGAATCCGCAGCGGGTTGGCATTTACCGTGTTCTCCAATGGGGAGTTCACGCTCATGGCTAAACAGGACTGGGTGTGGGCGATTGCGCTCTCACTCAGCTCTTAACAGGCGTTATTTCCGAAGCATTCGCCATGGTCTGGCTCAAGACTGACTGCACTTTGTGAACTGGCCGTAAATATCGGCGCAAAACGCGAGTATTCACTCTGCTTTCTGCACTCGCTTCAGGCCTCATGTCACCTGCGCTTGTTACAATCCCGAGTCTTCCAACGTGGCGAAAGCCCCGTAGGACGGCCTCGCGTCCTGATGAATTGCGATGGTCAGGGCCGGCAGTTTGCCGCAAGTCCTCTGGCCAGGCCGCTTTTGGCGGCGTTCGCGACTATAGCAGTAATGATTAAGTGCTTCAATTCCATAAAAAATTGTTATCATCGCCGCCATGACGACTACCGCCCCCCAGACCCCCAGCGTCCAGCTGCTTGAGGTCTCGCCGGAATATGCCGGCCAACGCATCGACAATTTTCTCCTGGCCAGGCTCAAAGGCGTGCCCAAGACCTTGATTTACCGCATCTTGCGAAAAGGTGAAGTGCGCGTGAACAAGGGCCGGATCAAGCCCGAGTACAAGCTGCAGGCGGGCGATATCGTCCGTGTGCCGCCGGTTCGCGTGCCGGAGCGTGACGAACCTGTGCCGTTGGCCCAGGGTTTGTTGCAGCGCCTGGAAGCCTCGATTGTCTTCGAAGACAACAAGCTGATCGTGATCAACAAGCCGTGTGGCATTGCGGTCCACGGTGGCAGCGGCCTGAATTTCGGGGTCATCGAAGCCTTTCGTCAGTTGCGCCCGGATGCCAAGGAACTGGAACTGGTTCATCGCCTGGACCGTGACACCTCCGGCCTGCTGATGATCGCCAAGAAACGCAGCATGTTGCGTCACTTGCACACCGCCCTGCGGGGTGACGGTGTGGACAAGCGCTATATGGCGCTGGTGCGCGGCCACTGGGCCAGCTCCCTCAAGAGCGTCCGGGCGCCGTTGCAGAAGAGCAATCTGCGCTCCGGCGAACGGATGGTCGAAGTGGACGAGGAGGGCAAGGAGGCGCTGACTCTGTTCAAGGTGCTACGCCGTTTCGGCGACTTCGCCACCATGGTCGAGGCCAAGCCGGTGACCGGGCGTACCCACCAGATTCGCGTGCATACCTTGCACGCGGGCCACTGTATTGCGGGTGACACCAAGTACGGGGACGAAGATTTCTCCAAGGAAATCCGCGACCTGGGCGGCAAGCGCCTGTTCCTGCACGCCTACATGCTGACCGTGCCGCTGCCGGACGGTGGCGAGCTGAAGTTGCAGGCGCCGGTCGACGAGATGTGGGCCCAGACCGTGGAGCGTTTGAGTGCCGCACCCTGACTACAAGCTGCTGATCTTTGATTGGGATGGCACGCTGGCTGACTCCATTGGCCGCATTGTCGAGTCCATGCACATGGCCTCGACCCGTTCCGGCTTTGCGCTGTGCAGCGACCTGGCGGTCAAGGGCATCATCGGCCTGGGCTTGCCTGAGGCAATACGCACGTTGTATCCGGAGATCGACGATCAAGAACTGATCGCGTTTCGCCAGCACTACGCCGATCATTATATTGCCTTGGAGGCGCAGCCTTCGCCGCTATTTGATGGCGTGCGGCAATCCCTCGAGACCTTTCGCGCCGAGGGCTATCACCTCGCCGTGGCGACCGGCAAGGCCCGGCGCGGGCTCGATCGTGTGCTCAAGGCCCATGGCTTTGAGGATTATTTCGATATCACCCGCGCTGCGGATGAAACTGCCAGCAAGCCTCACCCTCTGATGCTGGAGCAGATCCTGGCTCACTGTGGTGTAGCGCCGCGCCAGGCGTTGATGGTGGGTGATGCATCCTTTGACTTGATGATGGCGCGCAATGCCGGGATGGACAGTGTGGCCGTCAGCTATGGTGCCCAGTCGGCCGAGGCCTTGCAGCCCTACGAGCCGAGGCTGATGATTGATCATTTTTCTGAATTGCAGGCCTGGCTCGGTCAGGCCCGATAAGTCTTTGCTGGGGTTGATGGCATGAGTGACGAGTGGAAAGCGCCCGAAAAGGCCGAAAGCAGCGACGATAAAAGCTGGAAGCTGTTGGAGAAGACGCTGCTGGCCAGTGTTCAGGAGCAGCGTCGTTCAAGGCGTTGGGGTATTTTCTTCAAATTGCTGACCTTTGTTTACCTGCTCGCCATGCTGGCGCTGTTCAGTCCTTTGATGGACGTGGAAAAGAGCGCTACCCGTGGCAGTCACTACACTGCGCTGATCGAAGTGCGTGGGGTGATAGCCGACAAGGAGTCGGCCAGCGCCGACAACATTGTCAGCAGCCTGCGCGCTGCGTTCGAAGATCCCAAGGTCAAGGCCGTGATCCTGCGCATCAACAGCCCGGGCGGCAGCCCTGTGCAATCAGGCTACGTGTATGACGAGATTCGCCGCCTGCGCACGCTGCATCCGGATACCAAGCTGTACGCAGTGATCGCCGACCTGGGCGCCTCGGGGGCTTATTACATCGCCAGCGCCGCTGATCAGATCTACGCCGATAAGGCCAGTCTGGTCGGTTCCATTGGTGTGACGGCTGCCGGTTACGGCTTTGTCGGCACCATGGAGAAGCTGGGTGTGGAGCGTCGCACCTATACCTCGGGTGAGCACAAGGCGTTTCTGGACCCGTTTCAGCCGCAAAAAGCCGATGAAACCCAGTTCTGGCAGGGCGTGCTCGACACCACTCATCGTCAGTTCATTGCCAGTGTGAAGCAGGGGCGTGGTGATCGCCTGAAGGATAAGGACCATCCGGAGCTGTTCTCCGGGTTGGTGTGGTCTGGCGAGCAGGCATTGCCGCTGGGCTTGATCGATGGGTTGGGCAGTGCCAGTTCGGTGGCGCGGGATGTGGTGGGTGAGAAGGAGTTGGTAGATTTTACGGTTGAGGAATCACCGTTCGATCGGTTCTCCAAGAAGCTCGGTGCCAGTGTGGCGGAGAAGCTGGCCTTGTATATGGGCTTCCAGGGTCCGACTTTGCGCTGATACCTCCAGGTGTATGCAGCTTAAAATGTGGGAGGGGGCTTGCTCCCGATAGCGGTGTATCAGTCACTTTATTTGTAGCTGACCCACTGCAATCGGGAGCAAGCCCCCTCCCACAGTGGTTTTGTGGTGTTGTCAGGGGATCTGTACGCCTTCGGCCAGCAGCATGTCCACCAGTCGGATCAGCGGCAGGCCCACTAAGCTCGTCGCATCCGGCCCTTCTGTGCTCTGAAACAAACTCACGCCCAAACCCTCGGCTTTGAAGCTGCCTGCGCAATCATACGGCTGCTCGATCCGCAGGTAGCGTTCGATGCGCTCCGCGTCCAGGACACGCATGTGCACGGTAAACGGCACGCAATCCACCTGGCACTGCCCGGTTTGGCTGTTGAGCAGCGCCAGGCCGGTGAGGAAGCTGACGCGCTTGCCGCTGGCCGCCAGCAACTGTTCGCGAGCCTTCTCGAAGGTGTGCGGTTTGCCGATGATCTGGCCGTCAAGCGCGGCTACCTGGTCCGAACCGATGATCAGGTGCCCTGTGTGGGTAGTGGCGAGGGCGCGGGCCTTGTCTTCGGCCAGGCGCTTGACCAGCGCCACGGCGGACTCATTTGCGTGAGGGGTTTCGTCGATATCCGGCGAGCTGCAGATGAACGGCAGGTGCAGTCGGCTCAGCAATTCCCGGCGATAAACCGAGCTGGATGCGAGTAATAAAGGCAGCATGGACGTCTCCTCAAGGCAGTCGCCGATTCTAGCGGGGCGACCGGCTGACGCACAGGGCTGAATTTCCTTTGACATGGCTGGGTGCATCCCTATAATGCTGCGCCTATGTTGAATGACCCGATTCCACCTCACGTTGACCCGCGCAAATTGGCAGATCGTGGCACTTCCCTTCAAGGTGAATTGCCGCTGGCCGATTTGGAGAGACTCTGCGACCCGCTTTCCGACACTGTCGGTACGGTGCAGGCCAAATTCGTTTTTGAACGAGATGAGCGTAAGGCTGTGGTAATCCACAGTTTTATCGACACCGAAGTCAAAATGGTTTGCCAGCGTTGTCTTGAGCTGGTCACCCTGCCGATCCACAGCGAGTGCAGTTATGCTGTGGTGAAGGAGGGTGCGAATACCCAGTCGTTGCCGAAAGGTTATGACGTGCTGGAACTGGGCGAAGATCCTTTGGATCTGCATGCACTGATCGAGGAGGAGCTTTTGCTCGCCTTGCCCATTGTGCCTGCTCATCATCCGGAAGAATGCCAGCAGCCGGCGGGCCTCGATGACGAGCCCGAACCGAGCGAGGACGAGGTAACGCGGTCCAACCCGTTCAGTGTATTGGCGCAGTTAAAGCGTGACCCAAACGTTTAGGAGTTAATCAATTATGGCTGTTCAGCAGAACAAAAAATCCCGCTCCGCCCGTGACATGCGCCGTTCGCACGACGCTCTCGAGGCAAGCACCCTGTCCGTAGAAAAGACCACCGGTGAAGTTCACCTGCGTCACCACGTATCGCCAGAAGGCGTTTACCGTGGCCGTAAAGTGATCGACAAGGGCGCTGACGAGTAATCACTTGTCTGCTCAAGTCATCGCGATTGACGCAATGGGCGGGGACTTCGGTCCCCGCAGCATTGTTCAGGCTTGCATTGCCAGCCTGTCTGCTACGCCCTCGCTGCACCTGACCCTCGTCGGTCAACCCTCCTTACTTGAAGAACTGATTGCTGGCCATCTGGCAGTGGATCGCGCGCGCCTGACGATTACGCCGGCCAGCGAAACCATCGGCATGGATGAAAAGCCTGCGACCGCCTTGCGTGGCAAACCTGATTCCTCGATGCGGGTGGCCCTGGAGCTGTTACGCGATGGCAAGGTGCAAGCCTGTGTCAGTGCGGGGAACACCGGGGCCTTGATGGCGTTGTCGCGCTATGTGCTCAAGACGCTGCCCGGTATTGATCGGCCGGCGATGGTGGCGGCAATTCCGACGCAGAAGGGCTATTGCCAGTTGCTGGACCTGGGCGCGAACGTCGATTGCAGCGCCGAGCACCTGTTCCAGTTCGCCGTGATGGGCGCGGTGGCCGCCGAAGCGCTGGGCGTGGCCCGGCCGCGGGTGGCCCTGCTGAACATTGGCACCGAAGACATCAAGGGCAACCAGCAGGTCAAGTTGGCGGCTACGTTGCTGCAGGGCGCGCGGGGCTTGAATTACATCGGCTTTGTCGAAGGTGATGGTTTGTACCGGGGCGAAGCGGATGTAGTGGTATGCGATGGGTTTGTTGGCAATATCCTGCTTAAATCCAGCGAAGGCCTGGCGACCATGATCGCCACGCGTATTGAAGCGTTGTTCAGGCGAAACCTGGCGTCGCGTGTGGTCGGCGCCCTGGCGTTGCCGTTGATGCGCCGCTTGCAGGCTGACCTGGCCCCGGCACGGCACAATGGCGCCAGCTTTCTCGGTTTGCAGGGCATCGTGGTGAAAAGCCATGGCTCGGCGGGGGTGGAAGGCTTTCAAAGTGCGATTGCGCGTGCGGTGATCGAAATCCAGGAAAACCTGCCGCAGCGTTTGCACGGCCGGCTTGAGGATTTGTTGTCTTAGGCGAATCGGCCCGGGAATGCTTAAATGTGACCGGCCAGTTCAATTGACCATCCAATCTGTCAGTTTCGTTCGCTCCCACCGTAGGAGCGACCATTTTTTGACGACCAGATCATTAGGGGCTTGTTACATGTCTACATCCCTCGCATTCGTCTTTCCAGGGCAGGGTTCGCAGTCCCTCGGCATGTTGGCCGAGCTGGGCGCGCAATATCCGCTGGTTCTGGAAACCTTCAAGGAAGCTTCCGATGCCCTGGGTTACGACCTGTGGGCACTGACCCAGCAAGGGCCGGAAGAGCAACTCAATCAAACCGACAAAACCCAGCCGGCCATCCTGACCGCTTCGATCGCCCTGTGGCGCTTGTGGTTGGCAGAAGGTGGCGCGCGCCCGGCATTCGTTGCCGGCCACAGCCTGGGTGAATACAGTGCATTGGTTGCCGCGGGCAGCTTGACCCTGGCCGAAGCGGTCAAGTTGGTCGAGCGTCGGGGGCAGTTGATGCAAGAAGCCGTTCCGGCCGGGCAGGGCGGCATGGCCGCGATCCTGGGCCTGGACGATGCTGTGGTGATCGAGGCTTGCGCCGAAGCCGCCCAGGGCGAAGTGGTCAGTGCGGTCAACTTCAACTCCCCGGGCCAGGTGGTGATCGCCGGCGCCAAGGCTGCCGTTGAGCGCGCCATCGAAGGTTGCAAGGCCCGTGGCGCCAAGCGTGCGCTACCCTTGCCGGTGAGCGTGCCGTCCCACTGCGAGCTGATGCGCCCGGCCGCCGAGCGTTTTGCCGAGTCCATCAATGCGATCGACTGGCAGGCGCCGCAGATTCCGCTGGTACAGAACGTCAGCGCCGCCGTGGCTGCCGACCTCGGCACCCTCAAGCGCGACCTGCTGGAGCAGCTCTATAAGCCTGTGCGTTGGGTTGAATCGGTCCAGGCTCTGGCTGCCAACGGCGCCACCGAGTTGGTCGAGTGTGGCCCGGGCAAAGTCCTGGCCGGCCTCAACAAGCGCTGTGCCGACGGCGTGTCGACTGCCAACCTGAATACCCCGGATGCCTTCGCTGCCGCGCGCGCGGCACTGGCCTGATCCCCACACTTAGGAGAAGCCTGCATGAGTCTGCAAGGTAAAGTTGCACTGGTCACCGGCGCAAGCCGTGGCATTGGCCAGGCGATCGCCCTGGAATTGGGCCGTCAGGGCGCGGTCGTGATCGGCACCGCCACTTCCGCTTCGGGCGCCGAGCGTATCGCCGCGACCCTGAAGGAAAACGGCGTTCAGGGCACTGGCCTTGAGCTGAACGTGACCAGCGATGAGTCCGTGGCTGCCGTACTGGCTGAAATCACTGCACAGTTCGGCGCTCCGTCGATCCTGGTAAACAACGCCGGCATCACCCGCGACAACCTGATGATGCGCATGAAAGACGACGAGTGGTACGACGTGGTCGACACCAACTTGAACAGTCTGTTTCGCTTGTCCAAGGGCGTTTTGCGCGGCATGACCAAGGCGCGTTGGGGCCGAATTATCAATATTGGCTCCGTAGTGGGTGCCATGGGCAACGCAGGCCAAGTAAACTATGCCTCCGCCAAGGCCGGCCTGGAAGGTTTCAGCCGTGCACTGGCGCGTGAGGTCGGTTCGCGGTCGATTACGGTCAACTCGGTGGCCCCTGGGTTCATCGACACCGATATGACCCGTGAACTGCCTGAGGCGCAGCGTGAAGCCTTGCTGACGCAGATTCCGCTGGGCCGTCTGGGCCAGGCTCAAGAGATCGCGAATGTGGTCTCTTTCCTGGCATCCGACGGTGCGGCATACGTGACTGGGGCTACAATCCCGGTGAACGGCGGGATGTACATGAGTTAAATTGTGACGGATCGCTTCAAAAAAATGTCATACGAGCTGTCTAAAATCCGTTATAAAGCTGCAACTTAATTTATAGGCAGGTGGCCGACTGGGTACAGGGTGAAGCTTTCAGTTGAAAAGCTGAAATGGCTTTCTATACACTTACCCACTGGCCAGCTGCCTGAATTTGTCCATTAGGAGTTAAACAAGGTATGAGCACCATCGAAGAGCGCGTCAAGAAAATCGTCGCCGAGCAACTGGGCGTTAAGGAAGAAGAAGTGGTCAACACTGCTTCCTTCGTAGAAGACCTGGGTGCCGATTCCCTTGACACCGTTGAGCTGGTGATGGCTCTGGAAGAGGAATTCGAGACCGAAATCCCGGACGAAGAAGCTGAAAAAATCACTACTGTTCAAGCTGCTATCGACTACGTTACTGCCCACCAGGCGTAATAGTTTGTAGTCGTCGCTTGCTGTCAGGGAAAAACCGCACTGCTGTAACGGCGTGCGGTTTTTTCTTTAGCTCTGATGAAAAGTAAGCGATGAAGCAAAAGTGTCGTCATTAGAAAAAGGAGAGTGCTGTGTCGCGTAGACGCGTCGTAGTCACCGGTATGGGTATGTTGTCGCCACTGGGCACGGATGTGCCGAGCAGTTGGCAGGGCATTCTGGCTGGCCGCAGTGGTATTGGTCTGATCGAACACACGGACCTTTCTGCCTATTCCACCCGTTTTGGCGGCTCGGTAAAGGGTTTCAATGTCGAGGAGTACCTCTCGGTCAAGGAATCCCGCAAGCTCGACCTGTTCATTCAATACGGCCTGGCAGCCGGTTTTCAGGCAGTGCGTAACGCCGGCCTGGAAGTCACCGACGCCAACCGTGACCGCATCGGCGTGGCCATGGGGTCGGGTATTGGCGGTTTGACCAATATCGAAGAAACCAGCCGCACATTGCACGATTCCGGCCCTCGTCGAATTTCACCGTTCTTCGTGCCGGGCTCGATCATCAATATGATTTCCGGTTTCCTGTCCATCCATCTGGGGGCACAGGGGCCTAACTACGCCATCGCCACGGCGTGCACCACCGGCACGCACTGCATCGGCATGGCGGCGCGCAACATCGCCTATGACGAAGCCGACGTGATGATCGCCGGCGGCGCCGAAATGGCGGCCTGCGGCCTGGGCATGGGCGGCTTTGGCGCGTCTCGCGCACTGTCGACCCGCAATGACGAACCGACCCGTGCCAGCCGTCCGTGGGACAAGGGCCGTGACGGTTTCGTACTGTCCGACGGCGCCGGTGCCCTGGTACTGGAAGAGCTGGAGCACGCCAAGGCGCGCGGTGCCACCATCTATGCCGAGCTGATCGGCTTCGGCATGAGCGGTGACGCCTACCACATGACCTCGCCACCGTCCGACGGTGCCGGTGCTGCCCGCTGCATCGCCAATGCCCTGCGTGACGCGAAGGTCAATGCCAACCAGGTGCAGTACATCAATGCCCATGGCACTTCGACTCCGACGGGTGACCTGGCGGAAGCCGAGGCGATCAAGTCGGTGTTTGGCGAACACGCCTACAAGCTGGCAGTCAGCTCGACCAAGTCCATGACCGGCCACCTGTTGGGTGCGGCGGGCGCGGTTGAGGCGATCTTCAGCGTAATGGCCATCAAGGATCAGGTCGCGCCGCCGACCATCAACCTCGATGAGCCGGACGAAGGTTGCGACCTGAACTTCGTGCCCCACGAAGCGCAACCCATGCCGATCGATGTGGCGATCTCCAACTCGTTCGGTTTTGGTGGCACCAACGGTTCCCTGGTGTTCCGCCGGTTCGCCGAGTGATGCACAGCTGGGTCGACGGTCAGCCAGCGGGCAGCGTGCCTCTGAAAGATCGCGGCCTGGCGTATGGCGACGGGCTGTTCGAGACCATCGCCGTCAGGGCCGGTCAACCTGCGTTGCTCGACCGCCACCTGCAACGCCTGGATGAGGGGTGCAGGCGGTTGGCGCTGGTTGCGGATCAGTCACTGATCCGCAGCGAAGTGCTGGCGTATGCCGCCGCCCTCGGCGACGGCGTTCTCAAGTTGATCCTTACCCGCGGCGACAGCCTGCGCGGTTACGGCATCAACCCTGGTGCTCCCGTGCGCCGTATCTTGCAGGGCAGTCCGCCCGCATCCTATCCCCCGGCCCATGGACTTGAAGGTGTCCGCCTGTTTCCGTGCGCCACCCGCTTGGCCGAACAGCCATTACTGGCAGGGCTCAAGCACCTCAACCGCCTGGAGCAGGTGATCGCTCGCGCCGAGTGGCAGGACGCCGAGCATGCCGAAGGTTTGATGCTGGATATGTCCGGTCGCGTGATCGAAGGCGTGTTCAGCAACCTGTTCCTGGTATGCGACGGCGGGTTGCTGACCGCTGATCTGAATCGTTGCGGGGTTGCCGGGGTCATGCGCGCTGAGGTTTTGGCCCAGGCGCAGGTACTGGGCCTCCCGGTTACCGTGGCCGACATCAGCCTGGAGCAGTTGCGGCAGGCTGACGAAGTGTTTGTGTGCAACAGCGTTTATGGCATTTGGCCGGTGCGTGGCTGCGCTGCGATGAGCTGGTCGGTTGGGCCGCTCACCCGTAAACTGCAGGGCATTGTTCGCGCACTATTGGATATTTGAGTTGATACGAAAACTGCTTTTATTGCTGCTGATAGGCTTGGTCTCGGCAGGCATTGTGCTGGGCTTTTCGGCCTGGAAGCTCGATTCTGCCCTGAAACAACCCCTGAAGCTGAGCCAGGAGCAATTGCTGGATGTACCGGCCGGGGCAACCCCGACGGGCACCTTCAATCGCCTGGAGGCCGAGGGTGTGCTTGACGGTGCCTTCTGGCTGCGCCTGTACTGGCGTTTCAACCTTGACGGCCAGCCACTGCACAGCGGCGAATACCGCATGACCCCTGGCCTGACTGCTGAAGGCTTGATCGGTCTATGGCAGCGTGGCGAAGTGGTGCAATACAGCCTGACGCTGGTCGAAGGCTGGAATTTCCGCCAGGTGCGTGCGGCGTTGGCCAAGCACGAAAAAATTGTGCAGACCCTGTCCGGCCTGAGCGACAAGGAAGTGATGGAAAAACTCGGCCACCCGGACGTGTTTCCAGAAGGGCGCTTCTTCCCGGACACCTATCGCTTCGTGCGCGGCATGACCGACGTCGAATTCCTGAAAAAAGCCTACAACCGCCTGGACGATGTACTCGCCCAGGAGTGGAGCAAGCGGGCTGCCGATGCACCTTACACCGATCCCTATCAAGCGCTGATCATGGCCTCGCTGGTGGAGAAAGAGACCGGGGTGCCGGAGGAGCGGGGGCAGATTGCCGGGGTGTTCGTGCGGCGCATGAAGATGGGCATGCTGCTGCAGACCGACCCGACGGTGATCTACGGCCTGGGCGAACGCTACACCGGCAAGCTGACGCGGGCGCATCTCAAGGAGGCCAACCCGTACAACACCTACATGGTCGCCGGCCTGCCGCCGACGCCGATCGCCATGGTCGGCCGCGAGGCCATCCACGCGGCGTTGAACCCGGTGCCGGGTAGCAGCCTGTATTTTGTTGCGCGTGGCGATGGCAGCCATATTTTTTCCGATGACCTGGATGCGCATAATGCGGCCGTGCGTGAGTTTCAACTCAAGCGCCGTGCCGACTATCGCTCCAGCCCGGCGCCGGTGGTCAAGCCGCCGCAAGACACAACGCCACCGGCCGATGCGCCCACTGAGCCCGCGCCGGACACCGCCGCGCCGCAAAGCCTGCAATGACTCTGACTAAGGACTGCCTGTGACTGGCTTGTTTATTACCCTGGAAGGCCCGGAAGGTGCCGGCAAAAGCACCAATCGCGATTACCTGGCCGAACGGCTGCGCGCAGAGGGCATCGAGGTTGTGCTGACCCGTGAGCCAGGGGGCACGCCGCTGGCCGAACGCATTCGTGAAGTGTTATTGGCGCCGGGTGAAGAACAGATGAACCCGGACACCGAGCTACTGCTGGTATTCGCCGCCCGTGCCCAGCACCTGGCCGAAGTGATTCGCCCGGCGCTGGCACGCGGTGCCGTGGTGATCTGCGACCGTTTCACCGACTCCACCTATGCCTATCAGGGCGGCGGCCGGGGTTTGTCGGTGGAGCGCATCGCCACGTTGGAAACGTTCGTGCAAGGCGATTTGCGCCCTGACCTGACCCTGGTGTTCGACCTGCCGGTTGAAGTCGGCCTGGCGCGGGCCAGTGCCCGTGGTCGCCTGGACCGTTTCGAACTGGAAGGCCGCACCTTTTTTGATGCCGTGCGCACGGCGTTCCTCAAGCGCGCCGCCGCCGAGCCTGCGCGTTACTATTTGCTGGACGCGGCGCAGCCCCTGACTCAAGTGCAACACGCCATCGATGCGCTGTTGCCTGCATTGCTGGAGCGCACCCGTGGCTGAAGCCTACCCCTGGCAGGATAGCCTCTGGCAGCAATTGGCCGGTCGTGCCCAGCACGCCCACGCCTACCTGCTGCACGGGCCGGCAGGTATCGGCAAGCGTGATCTGGCCGAGCGTTTGATGGCGAGCCTGTTGTGCCAGCAACCGGTCAACCTGGACGCCTGCGGCGTATGCAAGTCCTGCCTGTTGCTAAAGGCAGGCAGCCACCCGGATAACTACCTGCTGGAACCCGAGGAAGCCGACAAGGCGATCAAGGTCGACCAGGTGCGCGACCTCGTCAGCTTCGTGGTGCAGACCGCACAGATGGGCGGGCGCAAGGTGGTCTTGATCGAGCCGGTGGAGGCCATGAACATCAACGCCGCCAACGCCTTGCTCAAGAGCCTGGAAGAACCGTCCGGCGATACGGTACTGCTGTTGGTCAGCCATCAGTCCAGCCGTTTGCTGCCGACCATTCGCAGTCGTTGCGTGCAGCAGGCATGCCCATTGCCGAGTGAGGCGATGAGCCTTGAGTGGCTGGCGCAGGCACTGCCGGACTGTTCCGCGGATGAGCGGGTCGAGCTGTTGACCCTGGCCGCCGGTTCCCCTTTGGCCGCCGTCAAGCTGCAGGCCCAGGGCGTGCGTGAGCAGCGGGCGCTGGTGGTGGATGGGGTGAAGAAACTGCTCAAGCAGGAACTCTCGGCCACCCAGCTGGCTGAAAGCGCCTGGAAGGATGTTCCCCTGCTGCTGCTGTTCGACTGGTTCTGCGACTGGTCGAGCCTGATCCTGCGCTACCAGTTGACCCAGGATGAAAGCGGCCTGGGGCTGCCCGATATGCGCAAAGTTGTGCAGTACCTCGCGCAGAAAAGTGCGCAGGACAAGGTACTGAATATCCAGGACTGGATTCTCGCTCAGCGCCAGAAGGTCCTCGGCAAGGCCAACCTCAACCGTGTGCTGTTGCTCGAAGCGCTGCTGGTGCAATGGGCCGGTCTGCTCGGCCGTCGTTAATTTCCGTGGCTGACGGGTGTATCGTTGGCCAGACACTTATCGTGACTCAAGTTGTAACTTCCTATGCTCGTAGATTCCCATTGCCACCTTGATCGACTCGACCTTGCCCAGCACGGCGGCTCCCTTGACGCTGCCCTTGAAGCGGCGCGCCAGCGCGGGGTAGGGCACTTCCTGTGTATTGGCGTCAGCGCCGATAACGCCGCCGACGTCAAGGCCCTGGCCGAGCGTTACGCCGATGTGGATTGCTCGGTGGGTATCCACCCGCTGGACCTCAAGCCCGGCGAAGCGCCGGCCCTCGATTGGTTGCTGAGTGAACTCAACCACCCGCGCGTGGTGGCCATCGGCGAGACCGGGCTGGATTACCACTACGAGCCTGAAGCGGCCGAATTGCAGCAAGCGTCGTTCCGCCTGCACCTGCAAGCCGCCCGGCAAACCGCCAAGCCGGTGATTGTCCATACCCGTGGCGCCCGCGCCGACACCCTGGCCTTGCTGCGCGAAGCCGCATTGCCCCAGGCGGGTGTGCTGCATTGCTTCACTGAAGATTGGGACATGGCCAAGGCCGCTCTGGACCTGGGTTTCTACATCTCCCTGTCAGGCATCGTCACCTTCCGCAATGCTGACGCTTTGCGTGACGTGGCGCGCCAAGTGCCGGCCGACCGCCTGCTGGTGGAGACCGATTCGCCGTACCTGGCGCCGATTCCCCATCGTGGCAAACCGAACCTGCCGGAGTATGTGCGCGACGTGGCGGATTATCTGGCGATGCTGCGCGGCGAGTCCTACGAGCGTTTTGCCGAACAGACTACCGAGAATTTCCGGCGCCTGTTTCCGTTGGCTCACGTCGCTGTGTAAGAGGCTTAAACGGCAGGCAAAAAAAACCCGGGTTCTGGGGGGTGAATCCGGGCTAAGACCATTAGGAGTAAACAAGGGTACGCAGTCCGTCGGTACCCGGGTCGACGCGCCACTTGGGGGAGATGCCACGCCGACAGTTGAAGTATTGATCACTATCCTATTCAGTCCAGTCGGATCTGATCGTTTTTTAAACAGATTTGGAATACACGCGCTTCCCTTGAGTTCTCATTGGGTTGATGGGCAGGTGCAGATGTTGCGTATTATTTCTGACTGATATCGGTAAAAACGTTGGCGTGCTGAAAGTTTAGTGCGGAGCGGGTTCACATAGGCGTTGCCCAACGACCGTTCAGTCGGGATAATCCCTCGAACCGGGTAAATCGTATCGCCAGGTATCCCTGGCCCTGCGCAACCCTTCACCTATTCACTCTGCAGACCTTTTCCTCATGCAAAAAGAACCCCGTAAGGTCCGTGAGTTTCGCCGCCGCGAGCAGGAAATTCTCGACACCGCACTCAAGCTGTTCCTCGAACAAGGTGAAGACAGCGTCACCGTCGAGATGATTGCGGATGCCGTGGGTATCGGCAAAGGCACCATCTACAAGCACTTCAAGTCCAAGGCCGAGATTTACCTGCGCCTGATGCTCGACTACGAGCGCGACTTGAACGAGCTGTTGCACTCGGCCGACGTGGACAAGGACAAGGAAGCCCTGTCCCGGGCCTACTTCGAGTTCCGCATGCGCGACCCGCAGCGTTATCGCCTGTTCGACCGCCTGGAAGAAAAGGTAGTCAAGGGGCATCAGGTGCCGGAAATGGTCGAGGAGCTGCACAAGATCCGTGCCTCGAACTTCGAACGCCTGACCTTGCTGATCAAGGGCCGCATCAGCGAAGGCAAGCTTGAAGATGTGCCGCCCTATTTCCACTACTGCGCCGCCTGGGCGTTGGTACACGGCGCCGTGGCGCTGTACCACTCGCCGTTCTGGAGTAATGTGCTGGAAGACCAGGAAGGTTTTTTCCAGTTCCTGATGGACATCGGCGTGCGCATGGGCAACAAGCGCAAACACTCGACGGACCTGCCGCCCGCACCCTGATGATTTTCTGCCTGGCGCGGTATCCCGGGAATATACTCAGGCAGGGATCTTGCTAAAAGCTGATTATTGAGTCAGCTTCTAGCGCGCCCACATTATCCTCTGCCGGAGTGATCCATGATCGTTGATCGTCAAGGCAGGCGGTTTCGCAATTTGCGGATCAGCCTGACTTCAGCCTGCAATTATGCATGTACCTATTGCGTGCCCAATGGCAAGCGATTGGTGGCTGCCCAGGATGAACTCTCGGCTGAGGCGATGGCGCGTGGCGTAGCCTACCTGATCGAAGCGGCGGGCATCGACCGCCTGCGTATCACCGGCGGCGAGCCGTTGGTCAGCCCCAAGCTGGAAGCCTTCATGGGCGCGGTAGGGCAGATGGGCCTGAGTGACATCAGCCTGACCACCAACGGCCAGTTGCTCGCGCGCAAACTGCCGCTGTTGCTGGATGCCGGTATCCGGCGCATCAACGTCTCCCTCGATACCCTGGACGCCGACGCCTTTCGCGGCATTGCCCGTGGCGGCGACCTGGCCAGCGTGCTCGCCGGTATGGACCAGGCCCGTGCGGCCGGGATCAAGATCAAGGTCAACATGGTGCCACTGCGCGGGCAGAACCTGGACCAGGTCATGCCGCTGCTCGACTACTGCCTGGAGCGTGGCTACGAGCTGCGCTTTATCGAGCTGATGCGCATGGGCCACCTGGCCAAGGACTCCAACGCGTTCCTGCAGCAATTTGTCAGCCTGCAGCAACTGCTCAGCCTGATCGGCGAACATCACGACTATCTGCAGGCCGATGCCCCCGTGGATGCTACGGCGGTGCGTTATGAGGTGCCGGGCAAAGGCTTCTTCGGTGTGATCGCCAATGAAAGCGTACCGTTTTGCCGCACGTGTTCGCGACTGCGGCTGTCCTCTACCGGTTGGTTGCATGGTTGCCTGTCGTCGAGTAACCGGCATTACATCGGTGACCTGCTGGACAAGCCGCGCCACCAGGCTTTGCCGGCCCTGCAAGGCTTGTTGATGAAAGCCCTGGGTGACAAACAGGCAGTCGCCTTTTCCGGCGGCGCGACGATCATGAAGATCATTGGCGGCTAACCCACCCCAGGGCAACCCAACACCCAATGTGGGAGGGGCGGTGCGACGATTCGACTTGCTCCCGATAGGCCGCGCAGCGGCCTCAAAAATGGGCCTGCTACGCAGTCCATCGGGAGCAAGCCCCCTCCCACATTTGTTATGTGTTGCTACCAAATGGCGCAAAACCTGCATCTGACCCCCATTCGCCGGTTTTCCGTCACCGGCTTCTGGAGGATTAGGATGCGTAGTCTGGTTTTGTTGCTGGCGTCGTTGACGCTGAGTGGTTGCATGACCGTCAGCGATATGGCCGAAGGCACCCGTTATCAGATGAGCGACGCCGGGTTGCTGGACCACAGTGATACACGCCGTACGGCCTCGGTTCGTATACAGCCGGACTCCTTTGTCTTTATCGCCCAGGGCGCCTTTGTGCCGCCGGGCAGCGCCTACCCGCGCCCCAACGTGGTGGCCGAGGAAGCCTTCAATGGCTTCGTCGAGTATTTCCCCATGGTGCGCCGCGCCCGCAAGCCGGAAGGGCTCGAACAAGCCATGGCTGAGGCGCGGGCCGCAGGGGCGCATTACCTGTTGTATTGCCGCTTTGCGGCAGCCGATGACCGTATCGGCAACGCCGATGAGTGGACCGATCAGCAGGCCCTGGACCGGCTGGGCCTGGACAGCGGGGTGATCCAGATCATGTTGATCGAGACCAGCACCCAGTATTTGATTGATACTGCACGCATTCGCAGTCGTGGCGGTTTACTGACGTTCCACGACAACAAGCCAGAAGATCTGATTGCCCGCCCGCTGGCGCAGTACGCCCGAGGCTTGCTGGGTATGAGCAATCAGTAAGAGCAGGAGAACCCGATGACCGATTCCGCCACGGCCAATGATCTGTTGGCCCAACTGCCCAAGGGTAAGGGACCGGCGCCAGTGCACCTGTGGAATCCGGATTTCTGCGGCCACATCGACATGCGCATCGCCCGCGACGGCACCTGGTTTTATCAGGGCACGCCGATTGGGCGTAAGCCGATGGTCAAGTTGTTCTCCAACATCATCCGCCGTGACGGTGACGAGTACTTTCTGGTCACGCCCGTGGAAAAGGTCGGCATCCGCGTCGATGACGCGCCGTTTGTCGCGTTGGCCCTGGAGGTGCAAGGGCAGGGCGAAGACCAGGTGCTGCGCTTTACGACCAATGTCGACGAGCAGATCGACGCCGGCCTCGACCACCCGTTGCGGGTGGTGATCGATCCGGTCACCCAGGAACCGGCCCCCTATCTGCGGGTACGTACCAACCTGGAGGCCCTCGTGCATCGCAACGCGTTCTATCAATTGGTCGAGCTGGCGGTCAGCCGCCCGATCAACGGTCAGAACTGGCTGGGAGTCTGGAGCGGCGGGGAGTTTTTCCCCATTGGCCTGGAACCCTGAGGCGCGTTTTTTCATCTCCCTTAAATAATTTGCTTGCGGGAAACCGGCGCTTTCGGCTATCAATTTGTACATGATTAAACATGTTCGATTTGATAAGAAAAAACGCGTCGTCGACGAACTCATCCGCCGGATCGAGGCTGGAGTAATGGCCGATGGTTTCCTGCTCCCCGGCGAGCACCAGTTGGCCGAAGAGTTCGCGGTCAGCCGCGGCACCCTGCGCGAAGCACTGGCCGAACTCAAGCGGCGCAACTACATCGCCACTCAGAGCGGTGTCGGCTCCATCGTCACCTTTGACGGCATGGCGCTCGACCAACGCAGCGGGTGGGCCCAGGCCTTGGCCGATACGGGCGCGCAGGTGACCACCGATATCCTGCGCCTGGAAGCCGTAACCCGTCCTGACCTGCTCAGCCGTTTCGGCAGCGACCAGTTCATTGCGCTCGACCGCCTGCGCCGCACCCCCGATGGTGTCGCGGTGTCCCTGGAGCGCTCGCTGATGCCCGCTTGCGGTGGTTTGGAAAGCTTGCCCAGTGTCGGCCTGATCGATAACTCACTGACCATCACCTTGGCAGCCTTTGGCTACATAGGCGCCAACGGCGACCAATGGATCGGCGCCGAAGCCTTGAGTGACGACGATGCCGAGTTGCTCGGGCGACCCGCCGGCTGCGTGTTTCTCAAAGCCGCGCGTACCACTTACGACCGTCGCGAGCGTTTCATGGAATATGTCGAAAGCTGGCTGGACCCTCTGCATTTTCGTCTGCACCTGCAGTTTGGAGCGTCGAAATGAGCCCGCAAGACCGCGCGCTTGGCGCCTTCTACGGCTTGGCCCTGGGCGATGCCTTGGGGATGCCCACCCAGTCCCTGAGCCGCGAGCAAGTGCGCACGCAATTTGGTGCAATCACCGCTCTGCAAGATGCTCACGCCGACCAGCCTATCGCCCCGAACATGCCGGCCGGTTCGATTACGGATGACACCGAGCAAGCGATCCTGGTCGGTGAGTTACTGGTCGAAGGCCAGGGCAAGATCGACCCCCAGGTGCTCGCCCAACGCCTGATCGACTGGGAAGCAGCCATGCGCGCCAAGGGCTCCCAGGATTTGCTCGGCCCGTCGACCAAGCGCGCGATCGAGATGATCCTCGCCGGCCACACGCCGCAAGAGTCCGGACGCTACGGCACCACCAATGGTGCGGCCATGCGTATTACGCCGGTGGGCATTGCCGCCGACATCCGCGACCCGGCGCAGTTTATCCAGGCGGTGATCCAGGCGTGCCAGGTCACCCATAACACCACGCTGGGCATCTCCAGTGCGGCGGCGGTGGCGGCGGTGGTGTCGGCCGGCATCAACGGCGTGGACTTGGGTGAAGCCTTGAATATCGGCGTCCAGATCGCCCAGCAAGCGCAGGACCATGGCTGTTGGGTGGCTGGCGGACGCATTTCCACGCGGATCAGTTGGGCGCGCACCTTGAGCGTGGGCAGTGGCGACAAGGCGCTGTTCGCCGACCTGCTTTATGAGTTGATCGGCACCTCCGTGGCGTCCCAGGAATCGGTAGTGGTGTCGTTCGCCCTGGCCCAGCAAGTGGCGGTGGGTGATATGAGCGCATTCGAAGCGCTGTGCCTGGCCGCCAGCCTCGGCGGCGACACCGACACCATCGCCGCGATGCTCGGCGCCATGCTCGGCGCGTGCCTGGGGCTGCAGTGTTGGCCTGAGGCGATGATCGAACAGGTGAAGGTCGTCAATCGTCTGGATCTACAGCCGTTGGTCACAGCCTTGCTCGCCATGCGCTAAGCGCCGCAGGCAAACCTGTGGGAGGGGGCTTGCTCCCGATAGCGGTGGGTCAGTTGATACATCAGGTGGCTGACCCACCACCATCGGGAGCAAGCCCCCTCCCACATGAATAAAACAACCATAACAATACCGGCACCAGGAGCTCCCCATGAGCAGCACTTCTTCCGGCCAGAGCGCCGGGCAACTGGAAACACGCGGCATCGAGCCCGTCCCTGAAAGCGAGTGCAACGGCCATCCGCTGCAACTGTTCTGGGTCTGGTTCGCGGCCAATATCAGCATCCTCGGCTTGCCGCTTGGGGCGACCCTGGTGGCGTTCCGTGGCTTGTCCATCTGGCAGGCGATCATTGTCGCCATCCTCGGCGCTGCCGGTTCCTTTGCGGTCGTGGGCATTATCTCGATCGCCGGGCGTCGTGGCCGGGCGCCCAGCCTGACCTTGTCCCGCGCCATCTTCGGCGTGCGCGGCAATATCGGCCCTACGGTGGTGTCGCTGATGTCGCGCCTGGGCTGGGAAACCGTCAACACCACCACGGCGGCCTTTGTGTTGCTGTCGTTGTGTTCGATCCTGTTCCAGTCGCCGGTCGAAGCGAAAAGCGCACCCGTGCTGACCTTGATCTTCATCGCGATTTTCGTGTTGCTGACCTTGTCGGTTTCCGGCCTCGGGCATGCGACGTTGCTGGTGATCCAGAAGTGGGCCACCTACGTGTTTGGCGCCTTGAACATTCTGGTGGGTGGCTTCCTCTGCGCCACCATCGACTGGAGCGCGGTATTCAATGCCACGCCGGCACCGCTGAGCGCGATGATCATTGGCGTCGGCACCATGGCCGCCGGTACCGGGATCGGTTGGGCCAACGCGGGGGCCGACATGTCGCGCTACCAGCATCGCAGCGTCAAGGCCGCGCGCCTGGTGGCGTCCGCCGCGTTTGGCGCGGGGATTCCGCTGGTGCTGTTGATCACCCTCGGGGGGCTGTTGTCGGTGGGTAATCATGACCTGGCCTCGGCCACCGACCCGATCATTGCGATCCGCGACATGTTGCCGACCTGGATGGCCGTGCCCTACCTGATCACCGCCTTTGGTGGGCTGCTGCTGTCGAACAACCTCTCGGTGTACTCGGCCGGGCTCACCACCTTGACCCTCGGCCTCAAGGTCAAGCGCGTGCATGCGGTGATCGTCGACATCGTGGCGATCTTCGCCGGCTCGATTTACTTCATGCTGATCGCCGACAGTTTCTATGGCCCGTTCATCACCTTCATCTCGCTGCTGGCGGTGCCGACTACCGCGTGGGTCGGGATTTTCGTGGTGGACTTGATCCACCGTCACTACTACAGCGCCAAAGACTTGCTGGACGTGAGCCCAAGCAGTGCCTACTGGTATCGCGGTGGCGTGGAGTGGCGTGCGTTCGGCGCCTGGGCCGTGGCGATTGTGCTGGGCTTCAGCTTCACCACTATCGGTACCACCGCCGAAAACATCTGGTTCGCCGGGCCGTTGTCCGACTCCTGGCTGGGCCATAACGGCCTGGGCTGGATCGTCACCTTCCTGGTGGCCGGCGGGATCTATGCGGTACTGGGCGGCGCGGCCGACCGTCGTCCCGCGTTACTTGTCGAGAACCACAATGTCTAGATTGCTGCACACCGGCCAGGTCATCGTCGATCTGGTCATGGCGTTGGATACCTTGCCGGCCACGGGCGGCGATGTCTTGGCGCAATCGGCCAGCTTTGAAACCGGTGGTGGCTTCAATGTCATGGCCGCCGCTCGACGTAATGGGATGGCGGCGGTCTATCTGGGCCGACACGGTGACGGACGTTTTGGCGACTTGGCCCGTGCGGCGATGCAGGCCGAGGGCATTGAGATGGCCCTTGCGGCCAGTGCGGGCAAGGACACCGGTTTGTGCGTGTGCCTGACCGAAGCCACCACCGAGCGCACCTTCATCTCCCATATCGGCGTCGAGGGCGAATTGAGCGCCGAGGACTTGGCCAGGGTTCAACCGCAGCTGGACGACTACGTGTACGTCAGCGGCTACAGCTTGTTGCTGGAGGGCAAGGCGCAGCCGCTGGTGGACTGGTTGCTGGCGCTGCCCCGGGCGATCACGGTGGTGTTTGACCCTGGCCCGCTGGTAAAGACGCGAGACTCGGCCCCGATGCGTGCACTGTTGCCGCGTATCGATATCTGGACCAGCAATGGTCCCGAAGCCCTGGCATTTACCGGTGCGCCGCAGATTGCAGGCGCATTGCCACAGCTGAGCCGACTCCTGCCTGCCGGAGCATTGCTGGTGGTACGCGATGGGCCGAATGGATGCTGGGTCGGGCGCTCGGGAGCAGTGGAGCAGGTGCCCGGTTTTAAAGTGCAGGCCGTGGACAGTAACGGCGCCGGGGATGCGCATGCGGGCGTGTTGATTGCCTGCTTGGCCAATGGCTTGAATCCTGTTTCGGCGGCACGACGGGCGAATGCGGCGGCGGCATTGGCGGTAACGCGCTGGGGGCCGGCGACGTCTCCCGGCACCGCTGAAGTCGACGCGTTAGTCGCGCAATAAATGGGGGAGGGGGCATGCCCCTCCCTTATTTGGAACGGCTTTAGAACTGCGCTCAGCCCGCTTTACGCAGCGCTTCGATCAATTGATCCTTGCGCATGCTCGACCGACCAGGAATATCCTTGGCCCGCGCTTCCTTCAACAAGCTCTCCTTGGTCTGGGTTTCCAGCGAAGCACGGCTGCTGCGCGGGTGCCCCTGACGCGAGGCGGCGGCGCGCTTGGCCGACTCATGCCGGTCCTCGGCTTTCTGGGCAGAGGGCTTGCGCCGGCCCGACCCGCCCGCCTTTTCGCCACCGCCGGACTGCTTGTTCACAGTGGCCCAGGCGCGGGCTTCAGCCTCTTCCTTGGACAGGCCCTTGTGCTCATAACTCTCCTCGATACGCGTGGCTTTACGCTTTTGTGCGGCGGTGTATTTGGCTTTGCTTCCAAGAGGCATTGCGATACTCCTCCTGGCCCCGGCAGCGGGGCCAGACCAGACAAAATGAATTACTGCGGGCGGTTACCGTCGAGCTTGCGCGCTTCATCAACGCCAGAAGCGGTCAGCTTGATCGGCAGGTTCAACGAATATTCACCGGCATCGTCGGTGGTCACATGCCCATCCTTGATAAACCCGCGCTCCTGCAGGAAGGCCAGGACACTGGCCACCTCCTTTTCGCCGCGGTAGTTATCCAGCACCTCCTTGCCCAGACCGTTCGGGTGAGCGTGCAGCAGGCGGGTGAGGACTTCTTTCTCAAGGTTTCTATCGACGTTCATGTGTACCTCTTCACTGGGGAATGATCGGGTGTTCGTCATGCTCGCGGGGTCAAGGCGCAGGCTGTTTCGGTGCGCCAGGAATATTGCTGTCGTCGCCTTTGTTCACTTTGGGTTCGGCATTCACACCCGGGCCCATCTTGCCATTGCCCACGGCAGGCGGCGCCTGGCGCTGGGTATCGTTGCCCTGGGTACGTGGGTCGGCACCGGCGCCGTTATCGATGATCGCGCCGCCGTTGGTGTCCATGCCGGTGCCCATGGATTTTTGCGATTCGCTGGTGGCCGGGTTGGTCGGCCCTGTGGAGGAGGTCGCGGCAAACGCGCTCAGCGCAGTGGCAGACAGCAGGCCGGTGAGGGCAAGGGCGGCAAACTTGGAATGCTTCATGGGGATGTCTCCATAGAGTTAATGTCCTTACCTCTTATTGGTCCGCCCCGGTTTGTGGATCGTGCCTTGCTGACGACGAGCGGTAGCGGGGCACCTGTAAAATTTTGTGTGGCAGGCCGCCAATTGCCCTGCAATCAGTCATCAAAGCCCCTTAGTATGTGTGCTTTGAAATTGTCCAAGGCCTGCCCATGACCATCGAGATTCGCCCCGCCGTGCCCAGCGATGCTGCGCAGATCCTGACGTTTATCACCGAGCTTGCCGAATACGAAAAGGCCCGGCATGAAGTCATCGCCAGCGTCGCGGATATCGAGCGCAGCCTGTTCAGCGAGGGCGCCACGGCCCATGGCTTGATGTGCCTGCGCGACGGCTTGCCGATCGGCTTTGCGGTGTTCTTCTTCAGCTACTCCACCTGGCTTGGCAGCAACTGCCTGTACCTCGAAGACCTGTACATCAATCCCGAACAGCGCGGTGGCGGAGCCGGCAAGAAGTTGTTGCGCCACTTGGCGAAGATCGCCTGCGACAACGGTTGTGGGCGTTTCGAGTGGAGCGTGTTGGACTGGAACGAACCGGCCATCGCCTTCTATAAATCCATCGGCGCCCAACCGCAGGAAGAATGGGTGCGCTACCGCATGGAAGGCGACGCTCTGCGCGACTTCGCCCAGGGCTGACCCGACCGAATGTGAGAGGGGGCTTGCCCTAATGCCTGTCAGTTAAGCGATAAAGCGAGCGATGGATAAATTGTGGGAGGGGCGGTGCCACGATTCGACTTGCTCCCGATAGCGGTGTGTCAGGTTCAGAAACCGTGACTGACACACCGCTATCGGGAGCAAGCCCCCTCCCACAGTGACAGCGTTAAGCCTTAACTGACTGGCATTAGGGCTTGCCTCCTCTCACATTATTTTTGGTTTTTCTCACTATATGGGATGTAAATTTATATATTGAGATGTTTCGAAAGATGGGTTTATAGTCGCCTGCATCAGCACTCACTACCAAAAATAAAATAGGTGAAGCGATGCAGTCCCAACCGTTGTCATTGCCTGCGGTGCCCGAGCCTACCTATGGCGAGCGCCTGAACAACAAAGTGGTGATCGTCACCGGGGCCGCCCAAGGCATTGGCGAGGCGATCGTGGCCTGCTTCCAGGCCCAGCAGGCGCGCCTGGTCATTGCCGATGTGCAGGCCGAAAAGGTCGAGCAAGTCGCCGCCCACTGGCGTGAGCGTGGCGCGCAAATCGTCGCGCAGCCGGTCGATATCACTTCCAAAGAGCAGTGGCAGGCACTGGTCAATGTGGCCATCGAGCGTTTCGGTCGCGTCGATGTGCTGGTCAACTGCGCCGGGGTCAATGTGTTCCGTGACCCACTGCAGATGACCGACGAGGACTGGCGCCGCTGCTTCGCCATCGACCTCGACGGTGCCTGGTTCGGTTGTCGCGCCGTGTTGCCGCACATGATCGAGCAGGGCATCGGCAACATCATCAATATCGCCTCCACCCATTCCAGCCACATTATTCCCGGTTGCTTTCCTTATCCTGTGGCCAAGCACGGCCTGCTCGGTCTGACCCGTGCGCTGGGCATCGAATATGCGCCCAAGGGCATCCGCGTCAATGCCATCGCCCCGGGCTATATCGAAACCCAACTCAACGTCGACTACTGGAACGGTTTCCCCGACCCCCAGGCCGAGCGCCAGCGCGCCTTCGACCTGCACCCGCCCAAGCGCATCGGCCAGCCCATCGAGGTGGCGATGACCGCGCTGTTCCTGGCGACTGACGAAGCGCCCTTTATCAATGCAACCTGCCTGATGATCGATGGCGGGCGTTCTGTGATGTACCACGACTAAAGCGTTTCCCAAGAATAAGAAGGAGGTGGTTCATGCTTAAGAAAACACTCGGCACGCTGGCGCTCGCCGTCGCTTTCAGCGGCTTTGTATCGGCCGAAGAAGTGAAGATCGGCTTCTTGGTCAAGCAGGCCGAAGAACCCTGGTTCCAGACCGAATGGGCGTTTGCCGAGAAGGCCGGCAAGGAGCACGGTTTTACCGTGATCAAGATTGCCGTGCCGGACGGCGAGAAAACCCTCTCGGCCATCGACAGCCTGGCCGCCAACGGCGCCAAGGGCTTTGTGATTTGCCCGCCGGATGTGTCGCTTGGGCCGGCTATCGTCAGCAAGGCCAAGGTCAATGGCTTGAAAGTGATGGCCGTGGATGATCGTTTTGTCGACGCCAAGGGCAACTTCATGGAAGACGTGCCGTACCTGGGCATGGCCGCCTTTGAAGTGGGCCAGAAGCAGGGCGCCGCAATGGCCGCCGAAGCGAAAAAACGCGGCTGGGACTGGAAGGAGACGTACGCGGTCATCAACACCTATAACGAACTCGATACCGGCAAGAAACGCACTGACGGTTCGATCAAATCCCTGGAAGAGGCGGGCATTCCCAAGGACCACATCCTCACCGCCGCGCTCAAGACGCTCGACGTTCCCGGCAGCATGGACGCCACCAACTCGGCCCTGGTCAAGTTGCCCAGCGGCGCGAAGAACCTGATCATCGGGGGCATGAACGACAACACCGTGCTCGGCGGCGTGCGCGCCACCGAAAGCGCCGGCTTCAAGGCGGCCAACGTGATCGGTATCGGCATCAATGGCACCGACGCCATTGGCGAGCTGAAAAAGCCCGACAGCGGCTTCTTCGGTTCCATGCTGCCCAGCCCGCATATCGAGGGCTACAACACGGCGCTGGCGATGTACGAGTGGGTCACGACGGGTAAAGAACCGGCAAAGTACACGGCCATGGATGAAGTGACGTTGATCACCCGCGCCAACTTCCAGCAGGAACTGACCAAGATCGGTCTGTGGAAATGACCGGCGCGGCCTTGCGCTTCAATGGCATCGGCAAGGAGTTTCCCGGGGTCAAGGCCCTGGCGCAGATCAGCTTTGAAGCGCGGCCGCACGCGGTTCACGCGCTGATGGGCGAGAACGGCGCGGGCAAGTCGACGCTGTTGAAGATCTTGGGCGGTGCCTACATCCCCAGCAGCGGCACGGTGCAGATCGGCGAGCAGACCATGGCCTTCAAATGCGCCGCCGACAGCATTGCCAGTGGTGTCGCGGTGATCCACCAGGAGTTGCACCTGGTGCCGGAAATGAGCGTGGCCGAGAACCTGTTCCTGGGGCATTTGCCGACGCGCTTTGGCGTGGTCAATCGAAGCCAGCTGCGCAAGCAGGCGCTGGCGTGCCTCAAGGGCCTGGCCGATGAGATCGACCCGGACGAGAAACTGGGGCGGTTATCCCTGGGCCAGCGCCAACTGGTGGAAATCGCCAAGGCATTGTCCCGTGGGGCTCATGTGATTGCCTTCGACGAGCCGACCAGCAGCTTGTCGGCGCGGGAGATTGACCGCTTGATGGCGATCATCACGCGCCTGCGTGATGAGGGCAAAGTGGTGCTGTACGTGTCGCACCGCATGGAAGAGGTCTTCCGTATTTGCGACGCGGTGACGGTGTTCAAGGACGGCCGCTTCGTGCGCACGTTTGATGACATGCGGGCGCTGACCCATGACCAGTTGGTGACCTGCATGGTCGGGCGGGACATCCAGGACATCTACGATTATCGCCCGCGTGAGCAGGGCCAGGTGGCGCTCAAGGTCGATGAGCTGCTTGGCCCCGGCTTGCGTGAGCCGGTCAGTTTCCAGGTGCATCAGGGCGAGATCCTCGGCCTGTTCGGGCTGGTCGGGGCAGGGCGCACCGAGCTGCTGCGCTTGCTCAGCGGTTTGACCCGCAGTAGCGCCGGGCGCCTGGCGCTGTGCGGGGAAACACTGCAATTGCATTCACCTCGCGACGCGATTGCCGCCGGGGTGTTGCTGTGCCCGGAAGACCGCAAGAAAGAAGGGATCATCCCGCTGTCCAGTGTGGCCGAGAACATCAACATCAGTGCCCGTGGTGCGCATTCGAGGTTTGGCTGGTTGTTGCGCGAGGGTTGGGAAAAAGGCAACGCCGACCAGCAGATCAAGGCGATGAAGGTCAAGACGCCGAATGCCGAGCAGAAGATCCTGTACCTCTCCGGCGGCAACCAGCAGAAGGCGATCCTGGGCCGCTGGCTGTCGATGCCGATGAAAGTGCTGCTGCTGGATGAGCCCACGCGCGGCATCGATATCGGCGCCAAGTCGGAGATTTACCAGATCATCCATAACCTGGCGGCGAGCGGTATTGCGGTGATCGTGGTGTCCAGCGACTTGATGGAAGTGATGGGCATCAGCGACCGCATCCTGGTGATGAGCGAAGGCGCCCTGACCGGCGCATTGCCCCGCGAGCAGGCGGATGAAGCACGGCTGTTGCAACTGGCTCTCCCGCGCTCGCGGGCTTGAAGAATGCGAGGTGAATGATGTCCGAAGTAAAAACTGCAAAAGGCTTCTGGCCGGGCTTCAACCAGCGCAAGTTCCTCGATGACTGGGTGATGCTGTTGGCGGCGCTGGGCATCTTTGTGCTCAGTGCGCTGTTTATCGACAACTTCCTCTCGCCCCTGAATATGCGTGGCCTGGGCCTGGCGATTTCCACCGTGGGCATTGCGGCGTGCACCATGCTGTTCTGCCTGGCGTCGGGGCACTTCGACTTGTCGGTGGGTTCGGTGATCGCCTGCGCCGGAGTGGTGGCGGCCATCGTCATGCGCGATACCGACAGCGTGATGCTGGGCATCGGCGCGGCCTTGTTGATGGGGCTGATCGTCGGGTTGATCAATGGCATCGTCATTGCCAAGTTGCGCATCAACGCGTTGATCACGACGCTGGCGACCATGCAGATCGTGCGCGGCCTGGCCTACATCTTCTCCAACGGCAAGGCGGTGGGGGTGATGGATGAAGGCTTCTTCGTGTTCGGCAACGGCCAACTGATGGGCGTGCCGGTGCCGATCATCATCACCGTGGTGTGTTTTGTGTTCTTCGGCTGGCTGCTCAACTACACCACTTACGGGCGCAACACCATGGCCATCGGTGGCAACCAGGAAGCGGCGTTGCTGGCCGGGGTGAACGTCGATCGGACCAAGATCATCATCTTTGCCGTGCACGGTCTGATCGGTGCCCTGGCCGGGGTGATCCTGGCTTCGCGCATGACCTCGGGCCAACCGATGATCGGCCAGGGTTTCGAGCTGACGGTGATCTCCGCCTGCGTGCTGGGTGGGGTGTCGTTGAGTGGCGGTATCGGCATGATCCGGCATGTGATTGCCGGGGTGTTGATTCTGGCGATCATTGAGAATGCGATGAACCTGAAAAACATCGACACTTTCTACCAATACGTGATCCGCGGTTCGATCCTGTTGCTGGCGGTGATCATTGACCGCCTGAAACAACGCTGACCCCTTCACTGGATCTGCCACATGGGATCTGCACTGTATTGACGCCCGGTATTTGCCATAATGCCGCTCGTTTTCGTACCACCACATAGGCCCGATATGCAGGAAAACGCCCACACCCGTGACGCCGCCCCAACCGGCACCCAGACCCTGCTGCGTGGCCTGGGCGTGGTGCAGGCGGTGGCGGCCGGTGCGCGCGACTTGAAGGAAATCGCCAAGCGCATTGGCACCACCCGCAGTACCACCCACCGCCTGGCCAGTTGCCTGGTGGAGGAGCGTTACCTGCGCGTGGTGCCGCAAGTCGGTTATCTGCTGGGGCCGAAGTTGATTGAACTGGGGTTCCAGGCCCGCGAAGAGTTGCCGTTGGTGACCCTGGCCGTGCCGTATCTGGACGAGCTGTCGGCCCTGACCGGAGACACCATCCACCTGGCGATTCGTGAATACGACGACGTGCTCTACCTGCATAAGAACCCCGGCCGCAATGGCCCGGAAATGCGCTCGCGGGTCGGCCATCGCATGCCGTTGGCGCGTACCGGTATCGGCAAGGCGCTGCTGTTGGATGACAGCGTAGAGGAGTGGCAGCGCCTGTACGAAGTCAGCTTGCCGGCCAGTGGTAAAAGCCTGGCATGGCCGCAACACCCGGAGCAATCCTGGGCGCAGTTCGAGCAGCGCATGCGGGAATATGTGGTGGGGGGGTATGCGTTCGATCTGGAAGACAACGAACCGTCGATCCGTTGTGTGGCGGCCCCGGTGCGCGACGCCAGCCGGCGAATCGTCGCCGGCATCAGCATCGCCAGTACCGTGCCCTACATGCCGCTGGAAAAAATGGCCGAGCTGATCCCTGTGGTCAAACAGGTCGCAGCCCGGCTGTCGGCAGAGTTGGGCGCGAAAGCCTGATCAGGCTTTCAGGGTCGCCATGTCGATGACAAAGCGGTACTTCACATCACCGGCGATCATGCGGGTGTAAGCCTCGTTGATCTGGCGGATGTCGAGCATTTCGATATCGCACGTGATGTTGTGCTCTGCGCAGAAATCCAGCACTTCCTGGGTTTCGGCAATGCCGCCGATCAACGAACCGGCCAGCACCTTGCGCCCCAGCACCAGCTTGGCCGCATTCACCGGCGGGTCCACCGGCTCGATCAGGCCGACCAGGATGTGCAGGCCGTCAAAGCGCAGGACGTCGAGGTAGGGGTTCAGGTCGTGCTGCACGGGGATGGTGTCGAGCAGGAAGTCGAAGCTGCCGGCGGCGGCTTTCATCTGCTCGGCATCGGTGGACACGATCACGTGATCGGCGCCCTGGCGACGGCCTTCTTCGGCCTTGCTCGCCGAGCGGGTAAACAGGGTCACTTCAGCGCCCATGGCCTTGGCGAACTTGATGCCCATATGGCCCAGGCCACCCATGCCGAGCACGCCGACTTTATCGCCGGCCTTCACGCCGTAATGCTTGAGCGGCGAGTAGGTGGTGATGCCGGCGCAGAGGATCGGCGCGGCGCTGGCCAGGTCGAGCGTGGCCGGGATCTTCACCACAAAGTGCTCGCTGACCACGATGCTGTCCGAGTAGCCGCCCATCGTGTTGCTGCCGTCTACGCGGTCCGGGGTGGCATAGGTCATGGTCGGACCTTCCAGGCAGTATTGCTCCAGGTCGGATTGGCACGCCTCGCAGTGGCGGCACGAGTCGACCATGCAGCCCACGCCGACCAGGTCGCCGACTTTATGCGCGGTGACGTTGGCGCCGATGGCGGTGACCTTGCCGACGATCTCGTGGCCCGGCATCAGCGGGTACACGGCGATGCCCCATTCGTTGCGGGCCTGGTGGATGTCGGAGTGGCAGACGCCGCAGTAGAGAATCTCGATGGCCACGTCATCGGCGCGCGGGCTGCGGCGCTGGAACGACATGGGGGCGAGGGGAGTGGTGGCCGACTGGGCGGCATAACCGATGGCGGTGTACATGGTGAACCTCGCAAAAGGAATGAACAGGGAGGTGGCGCATTCTGCGCGCCGACCTTGGGAGCGAACATGGCAAATGCTCCGAGTCTCATGCCTAAAGCTCCGGAGGAGCAGCTAAAAGCGGCAAGCTGCCAGCGGCAAGCTATAAACTGCGTACTTCTTGCAGCTTGCGGCTTGAAGCTAGCTAGCCTGCACCAAGACGTGATTTTTCCGAGAGCTGCTTTTATGTTGTTGACTCGCCATCTCGATGCCAACGCGACGTTGGTTGCCTTGATTGAGGGGCTGGCGCCCCGCGACGGTTTTTCGCCCACTCATTTGCCTGGCGTGCAGCTTCTGCGCGCCAGTTGTGATGTGGCGCGCGGGCCGCAGATCTATGAACCGAGCCTGATGTTCGTTGCCCAAGGCAGCAAGGTCGCCTACCTTGGGCCGCGCACGTTGGAGTACGGCGCCGGGCACTACTTGATCCAGGCGATGCCGGTGCCGTTCGAGTGCGAGACGTTCGCCATGGCTGCGGATGCGCCGCTGCTGGGTGTGACGGTGGGTATTGACCGCGTCGTGCTGGGCGAGTTGGTCATGGCCATGGGCATTCAGGCCGGGCCGCCGCCGACGGCGCAGACGCTGGAGTCGATGAGTTCGGTGGTGTTGGATGATGCCATGCGCGGGTGTGTCGAGCGGCTGCTGGAGTGCCTGCACGATCCGCTGGAAAGCCGGATCCTGGGGCCGGCGCGGGTGCGCGAGTTATTATTCACTGCGTTGCGCGGGCCGCAGGCCGATGTACTGCGCGCACTGGTGGAGCAGCAGGGGCAGTTTTCACGGATTGCCACCTCGCTCAATCACCTGCATGCCCATTACGCCGAGCCGCTGAATATCGAGACCCTGGCGGGCTATGCGCACATGAGTGCGTCGACGTTTCATGAGCACTTCAAGCGCTGCACCTTGTTGTCGCCGGTGCAGTATCTGAAGCGTCTGCGTTTGCTCAAGGCCCAGCAGTTACTGTTGGTGGAGGGCATGGGCGTGGCGCAGGCGGCGCACAGTGTGGGGTACCAGAGCACGTCGCAGTTCAGCCGGGAATACAAACGCTACTTTTTGCGCAATCCGGGCGAAGAGCGAGCGGCCTAGTAATAACGTCGCGGGTCGGACTCGATCAGGCTGGCCAATTTGGTCAGGGCAAAGCGCAATTCGTCCTGGCTGGTGGGTGACATCAGCACCAGTCGCACGCTGCGCGTGACCCCGGAACGTTCGGCCTGGAACTGCGTACCACTGAGTACCAGCACCCCATTGGCGCGCGCCAGCATGGTGAATTCGTCGCTGGTCCAAGGCTCCGGCAGTGTCAGCCAGACATGGTAGGAGTACGGCTGGGTCTTGAGCTCGAAGTTGGCGAAGATCTCCTGGGCAATCGCCTGCCTTCCGGCGGCTTCGTTGCGCTGGATGCGCATCAGTTTTTTGTCCAGGCCTTCGGTGATGACATTGCTGGCCAGTTGCGCGGTCAGCGGCGATGGCATCCATACGCTGCTGCGCACCATCGACGTGAGGCGTGAAAGTAGTTTTGGCGGGCTATAGAGATAGCCGATGCGCAGCGCGGGCATCACCGACTTCGACAGACTGGTGAGGTACACCGAGCGATCCGGGGCAAACGCCGACAGGGGTTTGATTGACGGGTCGGTGGCGAGAAAACCATAGATGTCATCGTCGAGAATGATGAAGTCGAACTCCTCCGCCAGCGCCGCGATTTGTGCCCGGCGTCGTTGCGACATGATCGCCGCCGTCGGGTTCTGACAGGTCGCCACGCACACCAGCATGGCGGGTTTTTCGCGCTGGCACAGCTCGCGCAACGCCTCGGGAATGATCCCTTCATCGTCCATCGGCACGCCACGCAGGCGGCGTTCAAGGCCGTGGGCCAGGGAAATGATGCCGGGATAGCAGAGTTCTTCGCACAGCACCAAGTCGCCGGCGTTGGTCAGGGCACTCATTGCGACCATCAAGCCGTGCTGGGCGCCGGCGGTGATGATCACCTGCTGCCATTGTGCGTCGGGCAACGAATGCCGCAGCCACTGCGCCCCCGCCTCACGGTGTGCCGGGTGCCCACCGTCTGGCGCGTAATCCAGGGCTCGGGCGAAATCGGTGCTCTTGGCCAAACCTACAAGTGCGTCGCGCAGCCAGTATTCCAGGGTTTCGCTGGAGGGCTTGATGATCGAAAGATCGAGCAGTTCGGACTGACCCAGGTTCAGTGTTGCGGCGCTGTTACTGGCGGGCAGCTCCAGCTGTTTTTGATTGAGCACATACGTGCCGCGCCCCACTTCCCCCTGTACCAGCTTACGCCGATGGGCTTCGCTATAGGCCCGGCTGATGGTGCCCGGTGTGACATTCAGCGTCGTGGCCAGCTCCCGCAAGGTCGGAAGACGGTCACCCTCGCTCAACACGCCGTTATTGATATCGCGCGCCAACGCATCGGCAATCGACAAATACATCGGCTGGTTGAACTCGCTTAGCTGGGGAACCCACATGAATGATCACTGCCCATCGTAGAAATGATGAATATCCGAGCATATCACATGGAGGTTAGACAACTGATAAATCGAGCTAATCTGTTGATTGAGTCGATTGATATCGTGATTGAGTCGAAGGGGATTCAGCAATGGTGATATTTTTTTGTAAGAAAATAACTAATTAAATCAATTTGTTATTATGTTTATTGAGCGAAAATCAAGATCGTCAGCAAAAAAACATCTCGTAACAACCTCGCTGCCTATTGAATCAATTCAATTCATTCAAATACACTCGTCTCGAATCGAATCAATCGACTCAATCAATCCGCTGGTCACTGCGCGACTCCGCCGCGCCAAGTCGAGACATCATGGACACACTCAGAAAGGATCTATCCCTGTCAGCCGTCATCGCGGGCTTCATCGCCGTGATCATTTCGTATGCCGGCCCCTTGATCATCGTGTTTCAGGCGGCCAAGGAAGCGCACCTGCCCAATGACGTGGTGTCTTCATGGATCTGGGCGATTTCCATCGGTAGCGGCATCACCGGTCTGTTCCTGAGCTGGCGCCTGCGGGTACCGGTCATTACTGCATGGTCAACACCGGGGGCGGCGCTGCTGGTGTCGATGCTGCCCACTGTGACCCTGCCGCAGGCTATCGGTGCGTACGTGGTGGCGTCGGTGATCATTGCGCTCGTCGGTTTGTCCGGCGCGTTCGACAAGCTGATGAGTCGCCTGCCCAAAGCGATCGCTGCCGCCATGCTGGCGGGCATTCTGTTTCGCTTTGGCGCTGAACTGTTTACCTCGATCAGGCTGCAGCCGGCGCTGGTGCTGTCGATGATCGCGGCCTACTTGATGTTCAAACGCTTTTCGCCGCGCTACGCCATTCTGTCGGTGTTGATTATCGGGTGTGCCGTAGCCGCCTCGTTTGGCGAGCTCAACAGCGGTGCAATCACCATCGCCGTGGCACATCCGGTGTTTATTGCGCCGGAGTGGAACTGGCACGCGATCATCAACATCGGCCTGCCGCTGGCGCTGGTGACACTGACCGGCCAATACGTGCCGGGCATGGCCGTGTTGCGCACTTCGGGCTACAACACCCCGGCGCGTTCGATCATCTCGGTCACGGCCATCGGTTCGGTCCTGATGGCACCGTTCGGCTCCCACGGCTTCAACCTCGCTGCGATTACCGCCGCCATCTGCACCGGCCGCGAAGCCCATGAAAACCGCGATAAACGCTACATCGCGGGGATCGCATGCGGGGTGTTCTACATCCTGATGGGGACCTTTGGTGCGACCCTGGCCTCCGTGTTTTCCGCACTGCCCAAAGAGTTGATTGCGTCGCTGGCCGGCCTGGCGCTGTTCGGTGCAATCAGTGCCGGGCTCACCGGTGCCATGGCGGACGAGAAACAACGGGAGGCGGCATTGATTACCTTCCTGGTGACGGCGTCGGGCATGAGTTTCCTCGGTCTGGCCGCAGCGTTCTGGGGCCTGATTTTTGGCTTGGTGGCGCACTTCGTGTTGACGTACACCCGGGAAAGCAAAGCTGCCGCATTGGCCGAGGGCAGCCGACCATGAGCGCCTGTTATGACTTTATTGTGGTGGGCGGTGGCATCGCCGGTGTGTCTGCGGCGTATGAGCTGGCGGCCCATGGCAGTGTCTGCCTGCTCGAGCGCGAACAGCAGTTGGCCTATCACACCACCGGCCGCTCGGCGGCCATTTCCATGGAAAGCTATGGCAACCAGCAGATCCGCTCGCTGACCTGTGCTTCCCGGCGTTTTTTCGAGAGCCCGCCCGAAGGTCTGGTCGAACACCCGTTATGGTCGCCACGCGGCGCGTTGATCGTGGCGCAGGCCACGCGAGTGGAGGCACTGACGGCGCGTTTGCGTGCCGTGCTCGAGCAGGTTCCGAGCGCCAGGCTCCTTGACGATAAGCAGGTGCTGGAGCTGGCGCCGTACCTCGCCGAAGGCGTCTGGAGCGCCGGTATCTACGAACCCAGCGCTTTCGATCTGGATGTGCATGGCATTCACGGCGCCTACCTCGGTGGCTTTCGGGCTCGCGGCGGTGTGATCAAGCGTGAGGCCGAGATGGTGCGCGGCGAACATCGTAACGGTCATTGGGCCCTGCATACCGCTGACGGCCAACGGTTGGAAGCGGCCGTCGTGGTCAACGCCGCCGGCGCCTGGGCGGATGAGCTCGCCGAGCGCTGCGGTATGGAAAAGGTCGGTGTGCGGCCGCTGCGTCGCACGGTGCTGGCCGTTGACCCGCACTGTGACGTGCACCACACGCCTTACCTGGGCACCATTGACGAAGATATTTTCATCAAGCCCGAAGCCGGGCGTCTGATCGTTTCGCCCTGTGATGAAAGCCCCTCGCTGCCTTGCGATGCGTTGCCGGAAGAACTGGACCTGGCCATCACGATGGACCGCCTGCAAAGCACAACGCGTTTGCGTCCACGCTCGATCATCAACAAGTGGGCGGGCCTGCGCACTTTTGTCGCTGACCGCTCCCCGGTACTCGGCCAAGACCCGCAGCAAGAAAGCTTTATCTGGCTGGCCGCGCTGGGTGGCTACGGCATTCAAGCTGCGCCGGCCATTGCCCGGTTGTGCAGCCACGCAGCGCTGGGCATCGCCATGCCGGCGGACCTCGCGGCGCTGAAACTCAACTACCAGCATTTTTCCCCGTCTCGCTGCCGTGACGAGGATTTTTCAGGCCTGGCCGTCACACAGGTTGCCGATTTGCACTAACCCCAACCCGCTTAACAAGGAACGTCACCATGCAGACAAATGCTCAGCTCCAGCCTGTCGCCAAGCCTTTCCTGGGCGAAGACAACGTGATTTTCACTGACAAGGCGCCGCTGCCACTGGGGACGTATTCCCAGGGTATCAAGGTCAGTCAAGGGCAAACCATTTACCTCTCGGCGCAGACCCCGGTCTCGGCGTTGAACAATGAGGTGCTGGCCAAGGACTTCGAAGGCCAGTTGCGCCAGACCCTGGACAACTTGCAGCAAATGGCCGAAGCGGCGGGTGGCACCTTGGCGAATGTGGTCAAGGTCACGGCGTTCATCACTGACCTGAGCGAATTTCCGACGCTCAACCGGGTGATGGAGGAGTACTTCACCAAACCGTATCCAGCCCGTACGACTGCCGGCGCCAGTGCCCTGGCACGCAATACCCTGGTTGCCATCGACGCGATCATGGTGGTCTGAAACACCTTGCGTCCGTGAAGTGCCCGCCGGCCCAAAGGGGCCGGCTTCGGCGGGAACCACCCGCACGTCATACTTTCAGGAGGGGGCTATGAATCATTCGTGTAGAGAGTATGTGTTGCAGTGCCTGGTGTGTGATCGCAGCTACCAGCCGCATGAGGTCAGCTATTACTGCCCTCATTGCAAGACTGAAGGGGCGCTCGATGCGCTTTACGACTACCCGACGCTCAAACGCGAATGGTCCAGGGGCCGTCTGGCCCACGATCATGCCCGTGGCATGTGGCGCTATGACCGGTTGATGCCATTGAGTTCGACGCAATTCATTCCGCCGTTACTGGTGGGGAACACGCCGCTGTATTCGCGCCCGGAGCTGCTCGGCAAGGGGTCGCGGATCAAAGTCTTTATCAAGGATGAATCCCGCCAGCCCACCGGGTCGCTGAAGGATCGCGCCAGTGCCCTGGCTGTGGCCCACGCCATGCAATCCGGCGCACGCACCATCGCGGTGGCAAGTACCGGCAACGCCGCTTCGGCCCTGGCCGGAATGAGCGCCAGCCTGGGCCTGCGCAATGTGATTTATCTGCCCAAGACTGCACCCCGGGAAAAGCTCGCGCAGATGCAAGGCTACGGCGCCGAGATTGTGCTGGTGGACGGCCAATACGACGAAGCCTTCGAGCAATGCCTTGACGCCTGCGAAACCCACGGCTGGTACAACCGCACCACCGGAATCAATTCGTACATGAGCGAAGGCAAGAAAACCGTAGCGTTCGAGCTGTGCGAACAGCTCAACTGGCAAGTCCCGGACCTGGTGTTCGTGCCGGTGGGTAATGGCTGCATTCTCGGCTCGGTCTACAAGGGTTTTTTCGACTTGCTGCAGTTGGGCTGGATTGAGCGTATTCCACGCCTGATCGGCGTGCAGGCCGAGCACAGTAATTTCATGTACCGCGCCTGGCGCAGTGGCCAGCCCATGCAGCAGGTAGAACGCATTCCCCCCACCAGCCTGGCCAGCAGCATCAACGTAGCCCTGCCGCGCGACCGTCTCAAAGCCCTGCGTGCGGTAACCGCCAGCGAGGGTGAGTTCATTTGCGTCAGTGACCCGAGCATTGTTGCCGCCGCTTCCCGGCTAGCCGCCAGTACCGGGGTGTTTCCCGAAGCGGGCGCCGCCAGCGCGTTCGCCGGGTTGCTCAAATATGCCGAGGAGAATCCCGGCACTGCGCAAACTGCCGTGATCCTGATCACCGGCAGCGGCTTGAAAGACACCTCCATTTTTCTATCCGACTCGGCCAGAACCCCGTCACGGGCGCAGTCGCATTCCGTACCTGCGGCACTGGCCGACGAGTTCACCTGAGGAATCACAGCATGAGCCTGCAAAATTTTGACCCCGCCGTAGCCCGCCTGATCGAGCGTGAGCGCAACCGTCAGGAAACCCACCTGGAATTGATTGCGTCAGAAAACTACGTCAGCGACGAAGTGCTCCAGGCCCAGGGCTCGGTGCTCACCAATAAATATGCCGAGGGCTACCCGGGCAGGCGTTATTACGGCGGATGCGGCGTTGTCGACGAGATCGAAAACCTGGCCATAGAGCGCGCCCGCAAACTGTTCAATTGCGAGTACGTCAACGTCCAGCCGCACTCCGGGTCCCAGGCGAACCAGGCCGTGTTTCTGGCGGTGCTTGAACCGGGCGACGCTATCCTGGGGATGTCCCTGGCCCATGGCGGTCACTTGACGCACGGCGCCTCGGTGAATTTTTCGGGCAAGTTCTACCGGGCGTTTTCCTACGGCCTGGAGCGTGAAACCGAGACTCTCGACTACGCCGAGATGGAAGCGCTGGCCCGAGAACACAAACCGAAGTTGATCATCGCCGGGGCTTCTGCCTATTCGCGAACCATCGATTTCCAGCGTTTTCGCAAGATCTGCGACGAAGTCGGCGCCTACTTGATGGTGGATATGGCGCACTACGCCGGGTTGATCGCGGCAGGGGTGTACCCATCGCCCGTCGGTATCGCCGATTTCATCACCTCCACCACCCACAAGACCTTGCGTGGTCCGCGCGGCGGCTTGATCCTGGCAAAGGCGCAATACGCGGCGCTGCTCGACAAGACCATTTTTCCCGTTTATCAGGGCGGGCCGCTGATGCATGTCATCGCCGCCAAGGCCGTGGCGTTCAATGAGGCGTTGAGCGATGGGTTCAGGCACTACCAGCAACGGGTGATCGACAACGCCCGCACCATGGCCGGCATTCTCACGCGCCGTGGTTTGCGCGTGGTGTCCGGTGGCACCGATTGCCATATGTTCCTGCTCGATCTGCGCTCGATGAACATCACCGGCAAAGATGCCGAGGCGTTGCTGGAGAGCGCCCACATCACACTGAACAAGAATGCGATCCCTGATGACCCGCAGAAACCGGCGGTCACCAGCGGCATTCGCATCGGCACGCCGGCGCTGACCACTCGGGGCTTTGGCGAAGCGGAGTGCGCCGAAGTGGCGAACCTTATCGCTGACTTGCTGGAGCAGCCCAATAACGCGGCGCTGCTGGATAAGACTCGGCGCCGGGTGATGCATTTGTGTGAATGTTTTCCGGTGTATCTGTTGCGCTGATACTTTGTTGCGCTGATAAAAAAAGCCAACGCCGAAGGGCGTTGGCTTTTTTATGCGGCTGGCTTACATATTCGGGTAAGTCGGCCCACCCGCGCCTTCCGGCGTTACCCATGTGATGTTCTGCGAAGGGTCCTTGATGTCACAGGTCTTGCAGTGCACGCAGTTCTGGGCGTTGATCTGGAAGCGCTTCTCACCGTCTTCCTGGGTGATCACTTCATACACGCCCGCCGGGCAGTAGCGTTGCGCCGGTTCATCGTAGAGCGGCAGGTTGGTGCCGATCGGGATGCTCGGGTCCTTGAGCTTCAAGTGGCACGGTTGCTCTTCTTCGTGGTTGGTACCGGAGATGAACACCGAGCTCAGCTTGTCGAAGCTCAGCTTGCCGTCGGGTTTCGGGTAGTCGATTTTCTTGCTGTCCTTGGCGAGCTTGAGGCAGGCGTAGTCCGGCTTGGTGTCGTGCAGGGTGAACGGCATTTTGCCGCCCAGGATGTTCTGGTCGAACCAGTTGAAGCCGGCACCGAGGATCGGGCCGAACTTGTGCATCGCCGGGCCGAAATTGCGGCTGGCGAACAATTCTTCGTAGAGCCAGCTGGACTTGAAGCTGTCGACGTAAGCGGTCAGTTCATCGCCGCCTTCGGATTCGGCGAACAGACGGTCGGCCACGGCGTCGGCGGCGAGCATGCCGGACTTCATCGCGGTGTGGCTGCCTTTGATCTTGGCGAAGTTCAGGGTGCCGAGGTCGCAACCGATCAGCGCGCCACCTTTGAAGACCATCTTCGGCAGCGAGTTCAAGCCGCCTTTGCAGATGGCACGGGCGCCGTAGCTGATGCGCTTGCCGCCTTCGAGGTATTGGGCCAGCACCGGGTGGTGCTTGAGGCGCTGGAATTCATCGAAGGGCGACAGGAAGGTGTTGCTGTAGGACAGGTCGACAATCAGGCCGACAACCACCTGGTTGTTCTCCAGGTGATAGAGGAACGAGCCGCCAGTGTTTTCGGCGCTCATGATGTCCAGCGGCCAACCGGCGGTGTGCACCACGAGGCCAGGTTGATGCTTGGCTGGGTCGATTTCCCAGATTTCCTTCAGGCCGATGCCGTAGTGCTGCGCGTCGGCATCGCTGTCCAGGTTGAAGCGCTTGATCAGTTGCTTGCCGATGTGGCCACGGCAACCCTCGGCGAACAGCGTGTACTTGCCACGCAGTTCCATGCCTGGGGTGTACACGCCTTCTTTCGGATGGCCTTCGCGGTCGACGCCGAGGTCGCCGGTGATGATCCCGCGGACCACGCCATTTTCGTCGAACAGCGCTTCCTGGGCGGCGAAGCCTGGGTAGACTTCAACGCCCAGGTTCTCGGCCTGCTGGGCCAGCCAGCGGCACAGGTTGCCCAGGGAGATGATGTAGTTGCCTTCGTTGTGCATGGTCTTGGGCACAAAGAAGTCGGGCACCTTGGTGGAGGTTTCGGGGCTGCGCAGTACATAGATGTCATCGCGCACCACGGGGGTGTTGAGCGGGGCACCGAGTTCCTTCCAGTCCGGGAACAGTTCGTTCAGGGCACGTGGTTCGAACACGGCACCGGAGAGGATGTGGGCGCCGACTTCGGAGCCTTTCTCGACCACGCAGACGCTGATTTCTTTACCGGCTTCGGTGGCCTTCTGCTTCAGTCGGCAGGCGGCAGACAGGCCCGCCGGGCCGGCGCCGACGATGACCACGTCGAATTCCATGTATTCGCGTTCCACAGGCTATCTCCTACTCAAGGCTCAACAGGCTTTTTTTTCTAATGGGTGGAGGTTTCGGTGACGTCTGGCGCCTAGGCCTGACCCACCTTGCTCTCTAGGTGGCGCATTATATATAGACCACTGTCAGCGTCCAATACAAACGTTTGTTTGAATTGCTTGGAAGCTAGGTAAATCAAAGCAACGCGGCTTATGACAGGCTATTTTGGCGTATTGACCAGAATAGGCGTTCCGGTCAATATACGGTCGGTTTTGCGCTTACCGTAGGCAGACTGCAGGTTTCAAGAGCACGTCCAAAGGCAGGAAAGGTGAAGCGTGCCTCAGCGATGGCGCGCAGTTTACACGCTGCGATAAAGAATGACCTCCCGGTCACCACTGACGAACGGTCATCGCTATCCCATTGTCGTGCCATCTCTGCCGTCTTTGGAGGTGCCCTTGTGTGCCGATGAGCATCAACCGCCAGGTTCGCCTAGGCGACTTTCTTTTCACCGGAGAGTAACGAGGAATCCATGAAGGTTCTTGTAGCTGTCAAACGCGTTGTCGATTACAACGTGAAAGTTCGCGTCAAGGCGGACAATTCCGGCGTCGACCTCGCTAACGTCAAAATGTCGATGAACCCTTTCTGCGAAATCGCCGTGGAAGAAGCCGTGCGCCTGAAAGAGAAAGGCGTGGCGACTGAAATCGTGGTGGTTTCCATCGGCCCGACCACTGCTCAAGAGCAGTTGCGTACTGCCCTGGCACTGGGCGCCGACCGCGCCATCCTGGTCGAGTCCGCTGAAGAGCTGACTTCCCTGGCCGTTGCCAAGTTGCTCAAGGCCGTTGTCGACAAGGAACAGCCTCAATTGGTGATCCTTGGCAAACAGGCCATCGACAGCGACAACAACCAAACTGGCCAGATGCTGGCTGCACTGACCGGTTACGGCCAGGGCACCTTCGCCTCCAAAGTCGAAGTGAGCGGCGACAGCGTAGCGGTCACCCGTGAAATCGACGGCGGTGCACAGACGGTTTCCCTGAAACTGCCGGCCATCGTCACTACCGACCTGCGTTTGAACGAGCCGCGCTACGCGTCGCTGCCAAACATCATGAAAGCCAAGAAGAAGCCGCTTGAAACGCTGACTCCGGATGCTTTGGGCGTTTCCACCGCCTCCACCAACAAGACTGTCAAAGTCGAAGCACCGGCTGCACGCAGCGCGGGCATCAAGGTCAAGTCGGTGGCTGAACTGGTCGAGAAACTGAAAAACGAAGCGAAGGTAATCTAATCATGACTATCTTGGTAATCGCTGAACACGACAACAAAGTGCTGGCCCCGGCCACTCTGAACACCGTGGCTGCCGCTGCGAAAATCGGTGGTGATATCCACGTACTGGTCGCAGGCCAGGGCGCTGGTGCCGTAGCTGAAGCCGCCGCGAAAATCGCGGGCGTGAGCAAAGTCCTGAACGCTGACAATGCCGCCTACGCGCATCAGCTGCCGGAAAACGTTGCTCCGCTGGTCGCAGAACTGGGCAAGGGCTACAGCCACATCCTGGCTGCCGCGACCTCCAACGGCAAAAACATCCTGCCACGCGTTGCCGCGCAGCTGGACGTTGACCAGATCTCCGAGATCATCTCGGTAGAAAGCGCTGACACGTTCAAGCGCCCGATCTACGCCGGTAACGCTATCGCGACCGTACAGTCCAACGCCTCGGTCAAGGTCATCACCGTGCGTGCCACCGGTTTCGACCCGGTTGCCGCAGAAGGGGGCTCGGCTGCGATTGAAGCCGTTGCCGCTGCCCACGACGCCGGCACTTCCGGCTTTGTTGGCGAAGAGCTGGCCAAGTCGGACCGTCCTGAGCTGACCGCTGCCAAGATCGTCGTTTCGGGCGGCCGTGGCATGCAGAACGGTGACAACTTCAAGCACCTGTACGCCCTGGCCGACAAGCTGGGCGCGGCGGTCGGCGCTTCCCGCGCTGCCGTCGACGCAGGTTTCGTACCCAACGACATGCAGGTCGGCCAGACCGGCAAGATCGTTGCGCCGCAGCTGTACATCGCCGTCGGTATCTCCGGTGCGATCCAGCACTTGGCGGGTATGAAAGACTCCAAAGTGATCGTTGCGATCAACAAGGACGAAGAAGCCCCGATCTTCCAGGTGGCTGATTACGGCCTGGTGGCGGACTTGTTCGAAGCAGTGCCTGAGCTGGAGAAGCTGGTCTAATCCAGCGGCTTCACTTATAAAGAGCCCGGTCCTTGTGACCGGGCTTTTTTTTGACTATTCGGAGAGCTTCGCCATGCAACTGCGCCCCTGGGTGGTACTGCTGGGCCTCACGCTGCTGCCAAGCCTGGCGCTGGCCGCCGGCAAGTGTGAGCGTCTGGTGATTACTGGCAGCCCGGACGCACCGCCCTTGTTGTGGCGCGATCCCCAGGACCCGACGCACCTGATCGGCGCCACCGCCGACGTGCTGCAACAAGTCGGCAAGGACCTTGGCCTGAAAATCGACCTGCTCTACGGCGGCAAACGCTCCCTGGCCCTGGATGAGGTGCGCAGCGGGCGCATGGACCTGCTTGCCGATGCGCCGCTGAACCTGGGCGAGTTGGAAACCCTTGATTACATCCACCCGGCGTTGGTGCAGATCGATTACCTGGTCTGGACCCGCAAGGACTCGCCCCTGGTCTACACCTCGGCCGCCGACCTGCACGGCTATAAAGGCGCGGTGTCGGAACGTGCCCGCCTGAGTGCAGGCCTGGAAACGTTCGCGGGCCAGCAGTTGAACCTGCAACGCTTGCCCAGCCTGACGCCGGCCTTCCAGAAGTTGCTGCTCGGAGAAGTGGACTACGTCATTGCCGGGCGCTATTCCGGGATGGCCATGGCCCAGAGTCTGGGCATGAGCAACGATCTGGTTGCACGCGAAACCCCGGTCGACCAGCCCGGATTGTACTTGGCGGTTTCCCATAACTCGGCCTGCAATGATCCGTGGCTGCGCGGACAGCTGGCCAAAAAGATGACAGAATTGCCCACGTCCGACGTCGCGCACACCGCGCACACCGCGCTGCAGCGCAATCTTGAGCGCTGGAAAGCGCAACTGCAGCAACCCGTCGGCACCTCAGCAAAGTAAGGATTTACCGTGACTCTTCGACCTTTTTTCGCGGCCCTTGCCGTTGTCGCTTTGGCGGGATGTGCCGCTGATCCTGCGCCGAATGAACAGATTCGCCTCACCCAGCAAGCCTTGGAACAAGCCAGCGCCGTGGGTGCCAATACCGATGAATCACCTGACCTGAAACTGGCTGAAGACAAATTCGCCAAGGCCAAGGCTGATATGGCTGGCCAATCCTATAAGGATGCGCGCATGCAGGCCGAACAGGCCGAGCTGGACGCGCGCCTCGCCGAAGCGCGGATTCTGACTCGCAAAAGCCAGGAGCAACTGAACGTGCTCAACACCCGCATCACTCGCCTGCGCAAGCAATTGCAGTTGGGAGAAGCCCAATGAGCCCGATCATCCGTGGTTTGAGTTGTGCTCTGTTGCTGGGCAGTGCCGCCTTGGGTGGTTGTGCCAGCCAGCCTAACAGCGAGCAGGCGTTGCAGCAGGCCGGCAGTGACTTCCAGAAGGTCAAGGAAGACGCCAATGTGCTGCGTTTCGCGCCTAAAGACGTGATTCGTGCTGGTGAGTCCCTGGCTCGCGCCGACCGCCTGTCCAGTTATTGGGGCAGCGGTGCCGACGTGGTGCACTACGCTTACCTGAGCCAACGCTACAGCGCGATCGCCCGTGAGCATGCCGAGCAGGGTCTCAACGCCGAGCGCGGCACCAAGCTCGAACTGGAACGCCAGCGCCTGCAATTGGCCCTGCGGGAAAATAAACTGGCCAGCGTGCAGCAGCAGGGCAAGTGGGTTGAAGCACAGATCGCCAGCCTCACCACCCAGACGGACCGGGGCCTGGTGATGACCCTGGGGGATGTGCTGTTTGATACCGGCGAAGCTGAACTGCAGAACTCGGCCAGCCGTACAGTGCTGAAAATTGTGCAGTTCCTGCAACTGAACCCCAAGCGTCGGGTGCGCGTCGAGGGCTACACCGACAACACCGGGGGCGAGCAGGAGAACCTGAAACTGTCCCGCGACCGTGCCCAATCGGTGGCAGACCTGTTGATTGACCTGGGTATCGATGACAACCGTATCGAGGTCGAGGGTTACGGCGACCAGTACCCGGTGGAAGCCAATGCATCCGAGCGTGGCCGCGCGCTGAACCGCCGGGTGGAAATTGTATTTTCGGACGAAAAGGGCCAACTGGGCGCCGCTCGCTGAGAACTCGCCTCCAATGAAACTGTAGGAGCGAGCTTGCTCGCTCCTACACGCGACACCCCCCTACAGTTTTTGCTGTCACTCCCGCCTGCGCTCGACTATTGTGGCAACTGTCCCCGTACACTTCTAAACTGTGCCGGTATGTTTCACACAAAAATAAAATACCCGTGAAATCGAGTGCTGCGTCATGACCAATCTGTTGCTTTACCAACGTATTGCCCAGCAACTGGCTGAGGACATCCGGCGCGGTGTTTATCAGCCGGGAGAGCGCGTGCCGTCGGTGCGCAAGATGAGCTCCCAGCTCAACGTCAGCCATGCCACCGTGTTGCAGGCTTACGCCAACCTGGAAGACCAGGGGCTGATCCGCGCGCGGCCGCAGTCGGGCTACTACGTGCACCAGACACCTGCGCTGACGGCGCCTACGCCGGACATCGCACGGGTCGAGCGCCCAGGGTTGGTCACCCGCAGCAGCATCATTCAGCAGGTATTGGTCGAGTCGCGCCGCGAAGGTGTATTCCCGTTGGGCGCTGCGGTGCCGAGCGTCGACTACCTGCCGGTACGCGCACTGCACCAGCAGTTGGCCAAGGTCACGCGCTTCCAGAGCCCGCGGGCGTTCAGCTACATGTTCAGCCCCGGTTTCGAACCGCTGCGCCGCCAGGTGGCGATTCGCATGCGCGACGCCGGCGTCGTGGTGGACCCCTCCGAAGTGGTGATCACCCACGGCTGTGTGGATGCCTTGCAGATGTCATTGCGTGTGCTCACGCGGCCCGGCGACCTGATCGCGGCTGAATCGCCCACTTATTATGGGTTGCTGCAACTGGCCGATCTGCTGGGCCTCAAGGTCATCGAGATCCCCAGCGACCCCGCCACCGGCATGAGCCTGGAAGCCCTGCAACTGGCGGCGAACCAATGGTCGATCAAGGCCCTGGTATTGACCACCCGCCTGAGCAACCCCTTGGGCGCGACCATGCCGGAAGAGCGGCAGAAGCAGTTACTGCGCCTGGCCTCGGATTTCGATATCCAGATTGTCGAAGACGATATCTACGGCGAACTGATGTTCGAGGTCGGTCGCACCAAGGCCCTCAAAGCCTATGACCGCCTGGATCGAGTGATCTACTGCTCAAGTTTTTCCAAGACATTATCGCCCGGTGTGCGAATCGGCTGGATGATCGCCGGCAAGTACCAGCAGGAAATCCAGCGCCTGCAGATGTTCAGCACCCATTCCGCCTGCAGCGTCACCCAGATGGGCGTTGCCGCTTACCTGGAGAACGGTGGTTACGACCGGCATCTGCGCTACATCCGCCAGGAATACCGTAAGAATCTCAGCGCGTTCCAGCTGGCCGTGCAGCAGTATTTCCCTGAAGGCACGCAAATGACCCGCCCAACCGGCGGCTTTATCCTGTGGGTCAGTTTGCCGGGGCGGGTCAATACCCAGGAACTGCACGTGCGTGCCTTGCAACAGGGCATCAGCATTGCACCTGGGGTGATTTTCAGTAATACGGAACAGTTCAACCACTGTATTCGCCTCAACTGTGGGACGCCGTGGAATCGCGAGGCCGAGCGGGCACTGATGACCCTTGGCATGCTTGCCAGCCAGTTATGCCAGGAAACGGCGGCAGGCTTTTGAGGCGTAGAAAGGGGACAGTTCGCCTGCATGGCTGATCACCGCGCTTGTCATGCAATGCACAACAAGCGAGCATATGGCTTTCTGCCGTTAATGCTGTTGGCGATATGACCTCTATTTTTCGCGCTGTCTGGATGATTGGCTTGTTGATCCTGTGTAACGTCGGCGCCGTGCTGGCCGCGTCGCCCGTGACTGAAACCAGGCCCGCCGCCCAGGCACAGCAGAAGACTCAAGCGAAAAAAACGACCCCCGCCAAAAAGAAAGCCGCGCCCGTGAAGAAGCGTGCGCCGATCGCCAGCAAATCCAAGTCGGCCCACGAAGTGGCCCAGACCAAGTTGCCACCGGCACAGTTGGACCTGTCTTTACCTACGGATATGGTGCGGCACTTGCAGCCGATCGGCACCATGCCCAAGCCCAAGAGCGTGCCATTGTTGCCACCGATGTTTGGCGAAAAGCCAACCGATAACAGCGCGTTCCAGATCAACGGCCGCTTGCTCAGCAACGAGATGAAGCTGCAATTGCGCAATGAAGAGCGGCGTGAAGTGGAAGGCGCAGCGCTGGATTTCGAATTCAAGCAGTAAACTTTTCCCTCGCACGTGACGCTTGCCCTCGACCATCTGTCGCAGACTGGTCAGTCACTTTTGTTTTGCGCGAAAAACCCCTGTTGGACCATTTTAAAACGGCTGTTTTAGGGCGTAATCTAGCCCGGCCATCCCTATTGAGCCGTCGAGGACCTGTTGGTCATGAAATGCCGTGAAGGCTGTGGCGCTTGCTGCATCGCCCCCTCCATCAGTTCACCGCTGCCGGGAATGCCCAACGGCAAACCTGCGGGAGAACGCTGTGTGCACTTGTCGGTCGAACAGCTATGCCTGCTGTTCGGCCGCCCGGAGCGCCCGGCGGTGTGCAGTGATTTCAAGGCGGATATCGAAGTCTGCGGCAACGACCAGGCCGATGCGATCCGGCTGATTGGCTGGTGGGAGCAGATGACGGCGGCTTGATGGGCTTTACTATTGGAACTTCAACAATAAGGAATACAACAATGGGTTCACTGAAACGAATGGCTGTGTTGTGCGGTTTTACAGTGTTGTTCGCTGCCACTGCCCAGGCGGAAGACTGGCAGGTTGCCAAGGACGAAGACGGTATCAAAGTGTCCTTGAGCGAAATTGCCGGCTCCAAGTACAAGGCTTATCGCGGTGTCACCGTGATCAAGGCCCCAGTCGCCAAGATCCAGGCTCTGCAAGAAGACGTGGCGGGCGCCTGCTCATGGATCCATGAGTGCAAATCGCAGAAGCTGGTCGATAAGAAAGGTGACGAAAGCTGGACCTACACCCAATTCAAGGCCCCGTTCCCGGTGACTGACCGCGATTCCTACCTGCATATCACGACGACCAAGGCGGCCGACGGCACGCTGACACGTAAACTGGAAGGTGTGCCAACCTACAAGCCTGAAGAAAAAGGCTACGTTCGAGTCGCCCAGGTCGATGGCTTCTGGAAGCTCGTTCCCAAAGGTGACAACCAGACCGAAGTGACCTACCAGGTGCACACCGAGCCTGGCGGCAGCGTGCCGTCGTGGCTGGCCAACAAGTTCGTGGTGGACGCCCCGTTCAAGACCTTGAAAGCCTTGAAAGAACACGCTGAAAAATAAGCACAGCCGATCAGGTGCCTGCGACCTTGAGTGGAACATTTGCCAAGCCCTCAAGGTCCAGATGGATGTGAGCCCACACTTGGGTTTTATCGAGGAAGCACCGATGCAAAAGTGGCAGATTACCTTTGTTGATGACCACGGCGTGAAGTCCGTAGAGCAGTTCGATTGCACGCAAAAGCCCAGCCTCGAAGAGGCGGCGCACATGATTCGCAGCAAGCTGGTGCCGGTAGCCGCCGAGCTCGACCTCAATGACCTTGAAGGACGCCAGCCTGAGCCTACGGTCAAGATCCTCAAAGACCAGAACAGCATCCAGATCCTCGACATCTCTCCGGCTGCCTGAACAATCCCTGTAACTCATTCAACCCCCTCTGGTAGAGGTGATAGCTTCGCGCTACTCTGCAAACGAGATCAGCGAATGAATCGCTAAGGTCTGGTCTTGTCAGCTACATGCTTGTTTTCCAGCGGTGTTGTTATTGCCGTAGTACCTGCGCCAGTAGGGCGCAGGCTTCGGGAAGCACGGAAAGTCTATCCATCGGTTTGAGGAGGACGTTTCATGAGCACAGCCTATCAAGAAGATATCAGCACCCATGTTCTGCGCCGCATGAAAGAAGGCGGCTTTGACTTCTCGCGTTTTCACCCCATCGAGTTCTACGCCATTTTCCCGGATGAGGAACGGGCGCGCCGGGCTGCGGGTCGATTTCGTGGGGAATCGCTGAATGCCCAGGTCAGCGCGCGCGACGATGGCGCGTGGTACTTGGAACTGAGCAAAATCATGTCCGCAACCTACGACGGCATAGGAGACTTCGAACAAGACTTTGAAGCGGTGGTCGAGCCGCTGGGCGGGATCATCGAGGGATGGGGCGTGAAGCAGGAGGTGCGTGGATTACCCATGTAGCTGCATAGAGTCTCAGCGTATCGGCTGACCTTCGGGTCGGCCGATTTTGTTTGTGCCGTCTGAAAATGTGTGGAACTTGCGCGGTACTTTCTCAGCTTCAAAAAAAAGCCACCCGACAAGGGTGGCCTAAAGGGAAGAGCGGAGCGCTGAAGGCAGTTCAGCAGATGGGGCGATTATCCCTGGGGGCAGCCGGGCAATGAAATCAACTCTGGCTATGCTGTTGATAGCCAAAGCCCGCATTGGGATGAAGCGTGACGCAAGGCGGCGGGCATTCTGCGCACCAGGACGGTGCGGTTAGATTCCGCTGCTTATCCAACTCACTGATTTATAAGTGTTTATGCCGATGGCACGGGCCTTGCGAAGGTTCTTGCGTCCGGGGGACAAGGAGTACGGCATGATCCGCACTTATTACGACGAGATGTACGATGGGGCAGGGCAGGTCCGTCCCCATTACCGCGAATTCGCCCGCTGGTTGGCTGAAACACCCGCCGAGCTGTTGGCCCAGCGCCGGCGTGAGGCCGATTTGCTGTTTCACCGCGCCGGGATCACGTTCACCCTGTATGGGGACGAGCAGGGCACCGAACGCCTGATTCCCTTCGATACAATCCCGCGCAGCATACCGGCAAGCGAGTGGCGCACGGTCGAGCGCGGCTGCATCCAGCGGGTCAAGGCGCTGAACATGTTCCTCGCCGATCTGTATCACGACCAACGCATCATCAAGGCCGGGATCATTCCCGCTGAACAGGTATTGGCCAACGAGCAATACCAACTGGCGATGCAGGGGCTGAACCTGCACCGCGATCTGTATTCCCACATCTCCGGCGTCGACCTCGTACGCGATGGCGACGGTACTTACTACGTGTTGGAAGACAACCTGCGTACCCCGAGCGGTGTCAGCTACATGCTCGAAGATCGCAAGATGATGATGCGCCTGTTCCCCGAACTGTTCGCGGCCCAGCGCATTGCTCCGATCGATCATTATCCGAACCTGCTGCTCGATACCCTCAAAAGCTCAAGCCCGCTGGATAACCCGAGCGTGGTGGTGCTGACGCCAGGGCGTTTCAACAGCGCATTCTTCGAACATGCGTTCCTGGCCCGCGAGATGGGCGTGGAACTGGTGGAGGGGGCCGACCTGTTTGTGCGCGATGATCGCGTGTTCATGCGCACCACCGACGGCCCCAAGGCGGTGGATGTGATCTACCGCCGCCTCGACGACGCATTCCTCGACCCGTTGGCGTTCAACCCCGAGTCCATGCTGGGTGTGCCCGGCCTGCTCGCCGCCTATCGTTCGGGCAACGTGGTTCTGGCCAATGCCATCGGCACGGGGGTGGCGGATGACAAGTCGGTGTACCCCTTCGTCACCGAGATGATCCGTTTTTATCTGGATGAAGAACCCATCCTGAAGAATGTTCCGACGTACCAGTGTCGTAAGCCTGACGAACTATCCCACGTGCTGGCCAACCTGCCGGACTTGGTGGTGAAGGAAACCCAAGGCTCCGGCGGCTACGGCATGCTGGTCGGCCCGGCGTCTACCGCGGCGGAAATCGAAGCCTTTCGCGCCCGCATCAAAGCCAAGCCCCACGCCTATATCGCCCAACCAACGCTGTGTTTATCCACGTGCCCGACCTTTGTCGAAAACGGTATCGCACCGCGCCATATCGACCTGCGTCCCTTCGTGTTATCCGGCAAGGAAACCCGCGTGGTGCCCGGCGGCTTGACCCGTGTGGCGCTGCGTGAAGGTTCGCTGGTGGTCAACTCGTCCCAGGGCGGCGGCACCAAAGACACCTGGGTGGTCGAGGACTGATGCCATGTTGAGTAGAACTGCCTCGGATTTGTACTGGATGTCGCGCTATCTGGAACGTGCGGAAAACCTCGCACGCATGCTCGACGTCAGCTATTCGCTGTCGCTGATGCCTCAAGACGGGCACGGTGACGGTCTGCATGAACTGGCCATGCCGTTGCTGATCACCGGCACCCTGGATGACTACCGTGAACGCCACGGCGAACTGCATGCCGAACACCTGCTGCACTTCTTCGCGCTGGACGCGGCCAACCCGGCCAGCATCTACAGTTGTCTCGGCGCCGCGCGGGCCAGCGCCCATGCGGTTCGTGGGCGAATTACCGCCGACATGTGGGAAAACATCAACGCCACCTGGCTGGATATCCGCGACATCGCCCAGCAAGGCTTGAGCCATTACGGCATGAGCCGGTTTTGCGAGTGGGTCAAGGAGCGTTCGCACCTGTTCCGGGGCGCCACTTACGGCACCATCATGCGTAACGACGCCTTTCGCTTTATCCGCCTGGGCACCTTCATCGAGCGTGCCGACAACACCCTGCGCCTGCTGGACGCACGTTATGAAATGGCCGGCGACCAGGCCGCCGCCGTCAGCGACGGCACAGCCCACGCCTACTACCAGTGGAGCGCCTTGCTGCGCGCGTTATCGTCGTTCGAGGCCTACACCGAGATCTATCGCGACGCGCCCGGCGCCCGGCAAGTGGCCGAGTTGTTGCTGTTACGCGCTGATGTCCCACGCTCGCTGCGCGCCTGCAGCGAAGAGATCGACCAGATCCTCGCCAGCCTGCCCGGCCTCAACGGGCGACCGGCCCAGCGCCTGGCCGCCGAAATGGACGCACGCCTGCGCTTTACCGCCATCGACGAAATCCTTGAGGAAGGCCTGCACGCCTGGCTGACCGACTTTATCCCTTTGGTCCGCCAGTTGGGCGACGCCATCTACAGCTCCTACCTGGAGGCCGCATGAGACTCTCCCTCAGCCACGAAACCACCTACCACTATGAAGACCCGGTGCGCGCCAGTATCCAGTACCTGCGCCTCACGCCCCATGACAGCGAGCGCCAGCACGTCATCAGTTGGCAGCTCGACCTGCCACGCCCGGTGCGGGCACAGGTCGATCCGTTCGGCAATATCCTGCATGTGTTGACGCTGGACGAACCCCACGACGCGGTCATCATCGGCGCCCGTGGCCAGGTGGATATCGATGAGTTACGCGAGGCTGAACACGAGAGCCAGTCGGCTTTCCCGTTCCTGCGCAGCACGCGCCTGACCGAACCCGACGAAGCGTTGCGCAGCTTTGCCGAGCAGCACTGTCGGCAACGTCGCGACCGCAGCGCGTTGATCGACCTGATGCACGCGCTCAACCAGTCGATGGTCTACACGCCGGGTGCAACCGCAGTCGACACCAGTGCCGCCGAGGCTTTCGCCGGGCGGGCAGGCGTATGCCAGGACCATACCCACGCGTTCCTGGCCTGCGCACGCAGCCTGGGGATTGCGGCGCGATATGTGTCGGGGTATCTGTACACCGAAGACAGCACGCACCTGGCCAGCCACGCCTGGGCTGAAGCCTGGCTGGATGACGCCTGGTACAGCTTTGACGTGACCAACCAACTGGCGCGGCCGGAGCGGCATTTGAAACTGGCCGTGGGCCTGGATTATCTGGATGCCTGCCCGGTACGCGGCATGCGTCGGGGCGGCGGGCATGAACAGATGCATGCCAAGGTGTTATGCATGGCGCCGGCCCCGGTGATCGCTGTCCAGCAGCAATAATGCAATGTGGGAGGGGGCTTGCTCCCGATAGGCGGTTGCCAGTCAGTTATTGTTAGCTGACCCACCGCTATCGGGAGCAAGCCCCCTCCCACATAGGCATTGTCGCGAAGTTCAGGGGTGTTGTTTACGCCCCGCCATATGCCTCAAATACCCCACCAGCAAATCCAGCTCAGTATCGGGCAATACACTGGCTGCAAAAGCCGGCATCTTCGCCTGTGGCCAATGCCGCAAGCTCTGGGGATCGCGGATATAGCGCTTGAGGAAATCCCCGCTGAAATATTCGGTGGGGTTGTAGGGAATATTCAGATCCGGCCCCACTTGGGCGTCGCCGGCGCCATTGAGCCGGTGACAGGCCAGGCAGTTTTCCTGGAACAACGCAAAGCCTTGGTTCACGGGGTCATTCGCCGCCAGCTGCGGATCGGGCAGCAAGGCGGGAAAGCGTTCGGCGACGGTCTTCAATTGCTTGATCCCGGAGATCTGGAACGGCCACTGCTCAGGGCTGATGGAGCCGGCTTGCGGATCGGTCCACACCAGATAAAACGGCCCGGCACTCGGTTTATCTTGCGCCAGCGCCGGCCAAGGGTGGGCGGGGTCCTCAATGGCGAGCCAGGCGCGGGCGCCGTGGTTTTGCAGAAGCGGCGCGGCGGCAAGTTCGGCAGCGAAGCCATCGAGGGCGACGGCTTGCAGATGGTTTTCCGCTTTCAGTCCCGGTAGGAGGGCGGCTAGTGGCACTGCGCGGTAGGTCATATTGCGTTTGTAGGAAACGTCATCGACGATCTGCACCGTCTGTACATCCGGGCGCTTGAGCAATTCGGCGGTCTGCCAAGTCTTGCTGGTGTGGTCCAGTTCGATGGTCAATTGCGCTGCAGAGACGGGCAGAGTCAGTAATGCAATGAATAGGGCGACGATCGTTTTCACGATATGGGCTCGATGTGATGGGCAAAGACACCCAACAATAGCGGAAAATCGCACGCAAAACGGCAGCGCCTGCACAGGACCGCTATACGCAATGTCCCGGCAGGTGCCGCCAAAAACTGCAGTCGTGATGCTGCGTGTGCACTGAATGCGAGGGTTGAACCGTCACCCGATAATCTTGGTGAGATTGGGCAAGATCAGAATCAGTGTGGTGGCGAAAAGAATGAGTCCCGCCTGACGTACTTTCGAATGTTTGAACATGGCTGACTGCCTTTTGTTGTTATTCCTGAGCGTCAAATGCGTGCCGGAAAATTTCACTATGCCGATATGACGTGTCGCTTTTCTTACAGCTGCTCCAGCAAAACCCGGCAGCAGCCTCTTACAGATTCAACCTTAGAGCCCCTGTTCTGCGCGGCTTAGATCCATTTCATATCAACTAAGCAGTATTTGAGCTTAAAACGGCATGAGGCTAATCGCCATCTTCGCGCCAGCCCTAGGGCTAGACCGCTAAAACGATTAATCAGCGGTTTCCCTTAGGTACCTACCGTTCGTCCGAGCGAGGGGGTCAAAAGCAATGAGCGCATCCGTCATTGAAACCGTGTCAATCGGGCCTAAGGTAGGCACACACGCACAGCGGTTCGAGGACGTCATGACCCAACAAGCTTTGATCTTTGATGCGATACGTACGCCCCGGGGCAAAGGCAAAGCCGAGGGTGCCCTGCACAGCGTCAAGCCGGTAAACCTGGTGGCCGGCTTGCTTACGGCGCTGGCGCAACGCGCCGATCTTGATACGCATCAGGTGGATGATATCGTCCTCGGCTGCGTCACCCCGGTGGGCGACCAGGGCGCCGACATCGCCAAGACTGCCGCGCTGGTGGCGGACTGGGACATCAGCGTTGCCGGCGTGCAGATCAACCGCTTCTGCGCCTCGGGCCTGGAAGCGGTGAACCTGGGCGCGATGAAAGTGCGCTCAGGCTTCGAAGACCTGGTGGTGGTCGGCGGCGTCGAGTCCATGTCGCGGGTGCCGATGGGCAGCGATGGGGGAGCCTGGGTACTCGATCCGCAAACCAATATGCACAGTCATTTCACGCCCCAGGGCATCGGTGCAGATTTGATCGCAACCCTGGAAGGCTTCAGTCGCGAGGACGTCGATACCTTCGCCCTGCAGTCCCAGCAGAAAGCGGCGAGGGCGCGTGCAGACGGCTCCTTCAGCAAATCGTTGATTTCAGTGCAGGACCAGAATGGCATCGTGCTGCTGGACCATGACGAGTTCATCCGCGGCGACTCCACCTTAGATGGCCTGGGCAAACTCAAGCCCAGCTTCGAAATGATCGGGCAAATGGGCTTCGATGCCACTGCGCTGCGGGTCTACAGCCATGTGGAGCGCATCCACCATGTGCACACGCCGGGCAACAGCTCCGGTATCGTCGATGGGGCCGCCTTGATGTTGATCGGCTCCGAGGTCAAAGGCCGCGAACTGGGGCTGCAACCTCGGGCCCGTATCGTCGCCACTGCCGTCACCAGTACCGACCCGACCATCATGCTTACCGGCCCGGCCCCGGCCACACGCAAGGCCCTGGCCAAGGCCGGGCTGCGCGTAGAAGACATTGACCTGTTCGAGGTCAACGAAGCTTTCGCCTCTGTAGTGCTCAAGTTCATCAAGGACATGCGCATCGATCCCGCTCGGGTCAACGTCAACGGCGGCTCCATCGCCATGGGCCATCCGTTGGGCGCCACGGGCTGCGCGATCCTCGGCACCTTGCTCGACGAGTTGGAAGTACGCCGCCAGCGCTACGGCCTGGCCACCCTGTGTGTCGGCGGTGGCATGGGCATCGCGACCATCATCGAACGTCTCTGAGCCGAAGGAACCCGTCATGAGCGACGCTATTCGTTACGAAAAAGGCCAGGACCAGATTGTGGTACTGACCCTCGACATGCCCGGCCAGAGTGCCAACACCATGAACGCCGCGTACCGCGAGGCCATGGCGGCCGCGGTCACGCGCCTGGAAGCGGAAAAGGACAGCCTTGCCGGTGTGATCATCACCTCGGCCAAGAAGACGTTTTTTGCCGGTGGCGACCTCAATGAGCTGATCCAGGTCGACAAGCACCACGCCAAGGATTTCTACGACGGTGTGCGCGTGCTCAAGGCCCAGTTGCGCCGCCTGGAAACCCTCGGCAAACCGGTCGTGGCCGCGATCAATGGCGCGGCCCTGGGCGGTGGCTGGGAGATTTGCCTGGCATGCCATTACCGCGTCGCACTGGACGATAAATCCACCCAGCTCGGCTTGCCGGAAGTCACCTTGGGCCTGTTGCCGGGCGGTGGTGGGGTCGTGCGCATGGTGCGCCTGCTGGGGCTGGAAAAGGCCCTGCCGTATTTGTTGGAAGGTAAAAAACTGCGGCCGCAACAGGCGCTGCAAGCCGGCTTGATCAATGAGCTGGCCTTGAGCCGTGATGAACTGCTGGCCAAGTCTCGCGCCTGGATTCTCGCCAACCCCGAGGCCAGGCAGCCTTGGGACAACAAGGCGTATCAAATCCCCGGCGGTACGCCGTCGAACCCCAAGGTTGCACAGATGCTGGCGATTGCACCATCGATGTTGCGCAGCAAAACCAACGGCTGCTTTCCGGCTCCGGAAAAAATCCTTTGCGCCGCCGTGGAAGGTGCGCAGGTGGATTTCGACACGGCCCACCTGATCGAAACCCGTTACTTCACCGAACTGGTCACCGGCCAGGTGGCGAAGAACATGATCGGCACCTTCTGGTTCCAGCTCAACGAAATCAACGCCGGTGGCTCGCGCCCCCAAGGCTTTGCCCCTTACGTGACACGCAAAGTCGGCGTGCTCGGTGCCGGGATGATGGGCGCGGGGATCGCTTATGTCAGTGCCAGTGCGGGCATCGACGTGGTGCTCAAGGACATCAACCTCGCCGCCGCCGAGAAAGGCAAGGCGCACTCAGCCGCGCTGTTGGACAAGAAGGTGGGGCGTGGGCAATTGACCGCCGAGCAGCGCGATACCACCTTGGCGCGTATTCATCCTACGGCCTCTGATGCCGATCTGGCCGGTTGCGACCTGATCATCGAGGCCGTATTTGAAAACCGCGAGCTCAAGGCCCAGGTTTCGGCCGCCGCCCAAAGCGTCGTCGGCGCCGACGCGGTGATCGCCTCCAATACCTCCACCTTGCCCATCAGCGGCCTGGCCAACGCCGTGCCCGATCCAGGCAAGTTCCTGGGCCTGCATTTCTTCAGCCCGGTGGACAAGATGCCGTTGGTGGAAATTATCAAGGGCACGCACACCAGCGACGAAACCCTGGCCCGAGGTTTTGATTTCGTACTGCAGATCAAGAAAACCCCGATTGTAGTCAACGACAGTCGTGGCTTCTTCACCTCGCGGGTGTTCGGCACCTTCACCAATGAAGGCATCGCTATGCTCGGTGAAGGCGTGGCCGCACCGATGATCGAGACCGAAGCGCGCAAGGCCGGCATGCCCGTGGGGCCGTTGGCGGTGTCCGATGAGGTGTCGCTCAGCTTGATGAGCCATATCCGACAGCAAACGGCCAAGGATCTGCAGGCCGAAGGTAAGGAGATGCCGACGCATCCGGCAACGCGGGTGATCGACCTGCTGGTGAATGAGTACAAACGCGCCGGCAAGGCAGCGGGTGGTGGGTTCTATGACTATCCGGCAGGCGGGCAGAAACACCTGTGGCCGGAACTGAAAGCCCGTTTCGAACAGCCGGGTAAACAAATTTCGCCACAGGATGTACGTGACCGCCTGCTGTTTATCCAGGCCATCGAAACCGTGCGGTGTGTGGAGGAGGGGGTGTTGATGTCCACGGCGGATGCCAATGTGGGCTCGATCTTCGGCATTGGCTTTGCCGCGTGGAGTGGCGGTGCGTTGCAGTTTATCAACCAGTATGGGTTGAACGACTTCATCGCCCGGGCGCGCTACCTGGCGGAGCAATATGGGGAAAGGTTCTCTCCTCCGGCGTTGTTGCTGGAAAAGGCTGCACAAGGCGAAATATTTCGGTGATCTGAATGTGGGAGGTGACTTGCTCCCGATGGCGATGTATCAGCTGACGAGTCAGTAACTGTGCCACCGCTATCGGGAGCAAGCCCCCTCCCACAAGGGCTTGCCTTGGAGGGTGTTTCAGGGCAGGCTCTGGGGTGTGCATTATTCCCATCACCGTGTCAGGTATTTTTTATGTCGCTACGCGTCTGTATCCTGGAAACCGATATCCTGCGTCCAGGCTTGATCGATCAATACCAAGGGTACGGGCAGATGTTCAAGCGCCTGTTCTCCAAGCAGCCGATTGCCGCCGAATTCGTTGTCTACAACGTTGTGCAGGGCGAATACCCGCCGGAAGATGAAGTGTTTGATGCCTACCTGGTCACTGGCAGCAAGGCCGACTCCTTTGGCACCGACCCTTGGATCCAGACTCTCAAGACCTATCTGCTCGAGCGTTACGAGCGCGGCGACAAACTGCTGGGTATCTGTTTCGGCCACCAATTGCTGGCGCTGCTGCTGGGCGGCAAGACCGAGCGCGCGGGCCAGGGCTGGGGCATGGGCATCCACGATTACAAGCTCGATGCCAAGGCGCCGTGGATGAGCCCTGAAGTGGAAGAACTGACGCTATTGATCAGCCATCAGGACCAGGTCACCACGCTACCGAAAAACGCCACGGTGATTGCTTCCAGCGCGTTTTGCCCGTTTGCGGCGTACCACATTGGCGATCAGGTGCTGTGCTTCCAGGGCCACCCGGAATTTGTCCATGACTATTCCCGCGAGCTGTTGGAGATTCTTCAGACGACCTTGGGCGAGAAGGTCTACAACCATGGCGTCGCCAGCCTGGAGCGCGACCACCACGGCGTCACCGTGGCGGAATGGATGATGCGTTTCGTGGCCCACCAATCCGAGGCCAAGCGTTAAAGCCAGCCCGAACGCTTGAAGCTGGCCCACAAACCGGTACAGCCCACCGCGATAAACCCGAGCACTGCAAAATAGCCGTAGTGCCATTGCAGCTCGGGCATATTCTGGAAGTTCATCCCGTAGATCCCCGCCACCGCTGTGGGGAAGGCGAGAATCGCCGCCCATGCGGCGAACTTGCGCTGCACCACGCTTTGGCGCGAAGCCTCCAGCAAGACACCGATCTCGATGGTCTGGCTGGCGATATCGCGCAGGGTGGTGAGGTCTTCCATTTGCCGTGTCACATGGATCTGCACATCGCGGAAATACGGGCGCATGTTCTTGTCGATGAACGGGAAGCTCAGCTTCTGCAGCTCCTGGCTGATCTCCACCATCGGCGCGACGTAGCGCTTGAGCCGCAGCACATCGCGGCGCAAGCCGTGCAAGTTCTGGATATCACGCTCATTCAGCGAGCTGCACAATACGTTGCGTTCCAGTTCATCGATCTCGGCATGGATCGCCTCGCTCACCGGTTGGTAATTCTCGGTGACGAAATCCAGCAGCGCATAGAGTACGAAATCTTCCCCATGCTCCAGCAACAGTGGCCGCGCCTCACAGCGCTGGCGCACAAGCCCGTAGGACGCCGAGTGGCCATTGCGCGCAGTGATGATGTAGCCGTTGCCGGCGAAGATGTGGGTTTCGATAAACACCAGCTTGCCGTTCTCGCGCACCGGTGAGTAGGTGACGATAAACAGTGCATCGCCGAAGGTTTCCAGCTTCGGGCGGCTGTGCTTTTCCAGGGCATCTTCGATGGCCAGTTCATGCAGGTTGAACTGGCGTTGCAGGTTGGCCAGCTCTTGAGCGTTGGGTGCTTCCAGGCCGATCCATACAAAGTGGTCAGGTTTGGCGGCCCAGGCGGCGCCTTCGTCGAGGGTGATATCGGTGACTTTCTTGCCGGCGCTGTAGACGGCAGCCGCAACAACTCTACCCATGGTGCTGATCGCTTCTTATTGGGATGACAGATGTTGGGCAGCTTAGCCTGAATGACGTTCCGTCGTAGCTGTCATTGCGACGAGCTTTCTGTGGCGAGCGAGCTTGCTCGCGCTGGGGGGCGAAGCACCCCCCATGCGGTGTTCAAGCAGCTCGCAACTCGCGATCCATCTGCGCGATGCATTCATCCATCTGCACCTGGCAACTTTGCATCAACCGGGGGATGTCATCCGAAGTCAGCCCAACCGTAGGAATCGGCGGCAACGACCGTATGAGCACATCCCCACTGTTCCAGCGATTGAGCTGCATATGGGTGATGTAGTTGCTGACGCACACCTGCACGATCGGCACTCCGGCCGCAATCGCCATATGGAATGCGCCTTTCTTGAACGGCAACAGGCCTTTGCCCAGGTTGCGTGTGCCCTCCGGGAACACCCAGATCGAGGTGTTCTCATGTTGCAACGTATGGGTGGTGGTAAGCATTGCCCGGCGTGCCTTGTAGGCATTGCCTCGGTCGATCAGCACATTGCCTGCCAGCCAGAACAACTGGCCGAACAGCGGCACCCATTTCAGGCTCTTCTTGGCGATGCACACCGTGCGGTGAGGCACCACGGTGCCGAACACAAACAGGTCATAGTTGGACTGGTGGTTGGCGATGATCACGCAGGTGCCGGGCTTGTTGCGCAGCGAGTCGACCTGCGCTTTCACGTTCAGCCCCAAGAGCCACATGGCCGGCAGCGCATAGAGGCGGGCGCACAGGCGGCTGTTGTCCGGGTTGAACGGACGGCAAAGGCCCAACACTACGCCCAGCACACCGGCGACGATAAAGTGCAGGCCCATCAACAGCATACGTAGCAGAAAAAGCATCGACACGGTCCATCGGTACAAGGGTGGCGCAGTGTACGGGTGTGCACTGGGTTCGGCAATTGCCCCTGCAGACGTGGGAGATAGGCGATGTTTAAGCACATGTTTCAATATGCGCCGACATCGCCCGACTAGAGCGCCTAGAGATGATTCTGATTTATCTGTAAGAAAAAGCCCGACTCAAGGTCGGGCTCTGATGCTGCAGTTGTGAGGACTTAGCTCAGGACATGCCCTGATCCTGAATGATTGCGTCATCCAACGCCTCCAGCAGTGCTTTGCGCACTTTCAGCTTTGTGTGCTTGTGGGCGTTCATATTGATCTTCTTCAACTGACGCGCCGCTTCCAGGGCCGCTGCGTGCAACTCTTCGGGGGCGACGACCTTATCCAGGAAGCCGGCATGCAAGGCGCCCTGCGGGTCGAACATCTCGGCGTTGATCACCGAACGCTGGAACGCCGACTTACGCAGGCGATCCCGCGCCAATTCGATACCGGCGTGGTGCATGGTCATGCCGATCGCCACTTCATTCAGGCCGATGCTGAACGGGCCTTCCACACCAATCCGATAATCGGCCGACAACAACAGGAACGCGCCCTTGGCCACCGCATGCCCAGGGCAAGCGACGATCACCGGAAACGGGTGGGACAACAGACGACGCGCCAACGTCGAGCCCGACGTCACCAGGCTGATCGCCTCTTTGGGGCCGGCGGTCATCACCTTCAGATCATAACCCCCCGACAGTATCCCCGGCGTCCCGGTGATCACCACCACGGCCCGGTCTTTCTCGGCCTGATCCAGCGCCGCATTGAACTCACTGACCACCGCCGGAGAAATGGCATTCACCTTGCCGTTGCTCAAGGTCAGGGTCGCGATACCGTCTTCGAGGTGGTAGGCAATCAACTCACTCATGACGCGGTTCCTTGTAAGACTTGTTATAGAGAAGCTATGGATAGAAATGCATACGCAGACGTTACCCACCACGCCCGCCCCGGTAAAGCGCCGTGACTGACTACCCAGTCAGGCTTTTACGCCACACCCAAGCTTAGACGGCCCGGAGCAGGGCGCACCGAGCGTCCCAGGCTCACGCTACCCATGCCCAAGAATGGCAGAATCACCGCCCCTGACCAGGCGGGTTATGACATAACCGTCTAACCGCATGAAAATTCTGAAAAAAACCTTTGCCATCGGAAAGGCTTTCGACTACATTAGCGCGCCTCGACAGACTGAACTGGTTTGACGAGATACGGTGAAGTGTCCGAGTGGCTTAAGGAGCACGCCTGGAAAGTGTGTATACAAGAAATTGTATCGAGAGTTCGAATCTCTCCTTCACCGCCAAATTACGAAAACGCAAGCCCCTGATTTTCCTAGAGAAAGTCGGGGGTTTGTGGTTTTTGGCGTTCAAAAAAAGGCGCCATGGGACCGCCATGGGACTGGTGCGCTGTTTTGGTGCAGAATTGCATCATTTGAGGCAAGCTATTTGACACGGCGCAAACAACCTCCCATCTACTTTGCAGATTCGTTATTGGCGGGATCTGGTCGGATGTGCAATCCAGATATTAAAGCGGGAAGGGAGCCCGAGCTGATGCTCTGCTCAGTAGGCGATAGTCAGGGTCGACGTGTTGCATTTGCCGAAGTGGCAGCTCTGCTGAGTCCTGAAGAAACAAACCTGCGTTCTGTACAATCTTTGCCGCTGGATGCGCGCCAATTCATCATATAGCTAGTGAATTGCATCGCAAATCACTACGGAAGTGGCGGTAGCCATCCTAAGTTAAGAGGATTGAAGTGATTTCGCGATGGCCTTTAGCTCCTCCCATGGCCTGTGTTGCTGCCCATGCAGCCAGCAGGTCGTGGCGTGCTGGAACACCTCCGCGGTTACATTCTCGATTTGTTCTGCATGACATCTTCTGCAGGAGATGACGCCATTAGATATTTGCCACCGGCTGTTCCACTCAATTACATCGTCTTGGGCTGTCATTGGAATCTCACAAATTTAGGTATTATTAAAAGTATATAGTGTTCCCATCCATGTTTATTTTATTTAAGGGGCTTCCGACGAATTACCGTTATTAATAACGCCGCTTATGTGAAAAAAGCCCCCACACTTTGACTAGGTGCGGGGGCTTTTCTATTTGCTTGTGGAAACCAGAACCCCGTAGACTGGTATGCCTTAGTCCGGCTGTGTGGTATGACGCTGGGCTTCTTCCTCCCGCAATCGGAAAATATTATCGTGTATTTTTATGACTCCGAACCGGTAGATGACGCGAACCACGTCGCGGTGCTGCAAGTCGAATTGGCTACGACATTGCTACGCCGAGAGTGGAAAAAGGTGCTGCAGTCAATTGAACGTGCGCCTAATCAAAAGATGTTAGTGCATACTGCCAGCGTCGCGCGTGGCTTTGCACTAGGCTTGCTGGCCGGCGACATAATCACCATTCGGGGATACCAAGCGATGACAGCGTTGATCAGCAAGGCAGAATTGATGATGCATGCGGAACTAAGCAGCAAGCCAAAATGAGCATTTTGGAATCACCGGTTAGGCCCAGCCTGCCAAACGTAATTCGTTCGCTCACCAGCGAGCTAATTGTGCTGCTCGTTAGAGCTAAAAATTTATTGGTAACCCGCTTGGCCACCGATGATGCACACGCAGTGCGTTTTCTAGGCTTAGAAACATGAGCGCTGGTGCGATCCAATCCGACACACTGAAAGCCTTGGTCAGCCACCACGCGATACGGGACGTCATCGTCGGTCGACTTAACGGCGATAACGCGATGTGGACCCTCTCAATTCGACTGGGGCACCCTGCATCGCGTTTAATGGTTGTGCGTTCCCGGCGTGAGCCAGTACGTGTTTGGACCAGCCTGACTGCCATTGGCCGTTTTGCCGACAGCATCGGTCTTAAAGGCTTTAGCGTTGAACTCTGAAGGCTAGAGCCTCAACGCTAGCTGCAGCATCCCGACCACATCTGGCCCGTCCTCATTGATCCACGTTCCGTAGTGCTGGCGGATCATGTTGCCGTTGGTGTGCCCCATCTGTTCAGCGATCCAATCGATTGAGGCAATACCCGTCGTGAGCAACTGACTGGCGTAGGTGTGCCGGCATTGCCCAGGACCACGATAGCGGACCCCGGCCGCGAGCAAGTGAGCTTTAAAAAAACGGTCACGCACGACAAAATCGTTGGCGTGCGGCAAACCGCTTTTGGTGTTCAAAAACACAAAATGCAGCGTGTGCCGGCGTATGGTTTTATTGTCCCGTTCTACGATTTCAACGGTTTCGGCTGTTCTTTTGCGGGTCAGTGCATCGACCTTCCGCAACGCCTCCCACGCCGGCGTCAACAGGCGAACCTTGCGCATCGAGCGCCGGGTCTTCGTCACTCGATAGGCGCCGCGTACCTTCGATCGACGAAAGGTCACCATCCCTTGTTCCAGGTCGACGTCTTCCCATGCTAGGGCGATGGTTTCAGACACCCGAGGACCGGCCCAAATCATGAACTGCACCATCAGTAACTCAAGCGTACGAGTGGTCGGTGTGTCGAGGATCTGTTTGATTTCCGCACGAGTGAACGGGTCCGGTGCTTCGGGATCGGGCAGGCGCACCATCAAGCCTTCGGTAGGATCGTGCGCGACTTTCATGCGCGTACGGTAGAGCCTGAACACTTGGCGCACGTTGCTGATGATGTCGCGAATGGTCTTGTTTTTTAGGGTTTTGGACAGCTTCCCCTGTATCCACTCCTGCAGGTCCAGGTGATCGATCGCGTTGATCTGCACTTTGCCCCAGCGCGGTCGTACATGTACTTCGGCCTTGTTGGCATAACCTCGGTAACTCGATGCCGCGACGCTGTTGGCTTTGATCCGCAACCAGATGTCCAGGTAATGGCCGAAGGTGTTTTCTACCAGCCGTGTTGAATTGGGGAAGTGGCGTGCGTAGTCAAAGGTGCCTGCTTGGATTTCGTATTCGATGATGGCGAGCAAGCGCTTGGCCTGGGCAACGTTCGCCGGTGTGTTTCCTCCAGGTAACGATTCGCGGCATTTTTCGCCGTCGTATTGAAAATAGATTCTCACGGAATTACCGCGAGCTTCGACCCCACTCATGTAAACCCCTAACGCTGTACTCGTATAGCGACAGTCTGACGATCGGAAACAAAAAGGCCCGTTTCCGGGCCAAGTATTTAGAAGCGCGTCTTCTGGTGGACGCGGCTTAACGCTTAGGCTTGTGATTGTGTAGATGGGCATTCAGCCGTTGGCGTTGCCGGCTGCATTGCTCGTGGTTGCCCTGCGCACGCCACCGATCGCACTGGTCGCACATGCTGGTGTAGTCGATGTTCCAGGGGAAACGTCGTGCGCGGGTCGAATGGGGTTGCTTAGGCATGGCGCGCCGCCCCCCGGGATGCGTTGTTGGCGAGCAGTTGAGCGACGACTGCCGCATCCGTTTCGCTCAGTTCGCCCAGGGTGTTGGCCATCTGGCTCAGGCTTTCAAGGCGGGTGCGTGATTCCGGGGTTTTGTGCACCAGGTAGCCGATGACTGCCGCGCCGATAATCGCGGTGGCCACCAGGTGCCGCGCCGGTGTGGTAGCCTTCGCGGCGCCGCTGCTTAGGTTCTGTGCTTGCATGGTATAGCCCTTTGTTGCGGTTGGGTGTCGAGGAGCTGCAACTCCTCGGCACTGTTTTTTAAAGGTCAGTCCTTGCGGGCCAGGTGGATCACCAGGTCACCAAAATTTGGCTCATGCTCGACACATGATTGCCATTCCAGCACCCTCAGAATCTGTTGCCGGCTGCAGTCGTCCACCAATATTTCGCGCTGGCCACCGGCTGCGCGGACCTCCAAAATCTCCAGCAAGCCATCTTCCCCATAAGCCTCAGCCCGGATGATCGGCGCGCTTTCTCCCGTAAAGTCCAGACGGTCCTGAACTGACTGGAGCTTGCTGGTTTTTCCTTCGCTGGCACTGCCCATAAACACTTGGATTTGCATCGGTCTTGCTCTCCTTTACGCCTTGAATGTCCAGCACTTAACTGTGGTCGGCCGGGGTTGTGAACACGGATTGCGGTTGTTGAAAGCAGCACGAACAGCGCTGTGCACCGCCTTGTTGCTGTCCAGAAACTTGCGGGAACGGGACTCCTTGAGCAGATCGCGCAACGTGGCCACGTCTGCCAACTTCTGTTTGTGTTCGGCGGCGCGCTCGCAGAATTCGTTGAGGTTGATAGCGATCACGGTGGGGTCGCTGCTATGGTCGACCACTGGGTCTTCGCTTAAGGATTCGAGGTAGTCGTAGACCTCCCAAAACTCGGCCACGGCTGAATGGTCGGAACTGATCGAGGTCTGACGCTCGATAGCCATCCGCACGATCTGGCGTTGGGTGGCAGCGACTTGGGGATCACTCAATTTCAGCACCAGGCGCAGGCTATCCAGCAGCGATAGCAGTTGCGCGTGGTTCTTGCTGATGCGCTCGACGCGGATATAGCCACGCAAGTCATAGCCGCAGCTGTTGCAGTTGCCCGCGTCGCTGTTGTAGGTGGTGCCACAGGCGAAGCAATGGGTATGCAGGCGGCGCAGCTTGGCTTCGTGTTGTGGCATACGCTGAGCGAACAGCTCAAGCACCGCGGATTCTTTGCCCACGGCCCGCAATAGGAAATGGCTAAGGGTGCCGCCATCCAGTGCGTTCAACTGGTCAGCTGCAGCACGGCTTTCCAGGGTCACGGTCGGGCGTACAAAGTGCAGTTTTACAATGCGAGTCATGATCGCTTCGTGGGCCACTACGGCCGCGTTTTGGCTGATAGCGATCGTCCCCCGGAACGGCGGTTCGTACGTCTCGTTACCGGCTGTCTTGACGCCCTTGGTCGCCAAGGTTCCCCCGCCGAAGAAGTCTTTCAGCTCGTCCCATTCGAAGGTTTTAGCGTGTGCCCGATCATCGCTGTGGCGATCGGCTTCCAGGAATACAACCGGCATGCCGGAGACCTGGCCCATCAGTCGAGAGCGACCGGCCTTGGTCGATTTCATCGGATCGAAGCCTTCATAGCCTTCGCGGCCGAGGAGTTTCCAAAGGAGGTTCAGCAGGGTTGTTTTGCCAGCGCCGGCTTCACCGGTGGCCTCCAGGAACGGGAAAGACTGGTAGCGAGCACGGATCTGCTCGCAGAACAGCGAACCGAAGAAGAACACCAGGGCGACAAAGCCTTGAGCGCCAAAGCAAGTCCACAGCAACTGCACCCACTTTTCATCAAAGCCCTTTGCGTCGCGCTGCAGCTTGATGGGAACGCCTTTCTGGAGGGTTTTTAGGCGTAGCTTGCCGAACTCGAAATAGTCCTCACTGTTGACCTTGTAGGTAATGCCGTCCTTGATCGCGATATCGCCGTAGACGTAGCAAGCGTATTCCTTGCTGTAGCCCACGTAGTCGATGGTCGAGACGGTTTTGATGCCGAACAGCTGATCTTTCATAAGCTTGTCGAGCTGTTGGCCGCTGCCGGTAAACATCGCTCCCGCTGCCATGCCGAGCAGGCGCTTTTTAAATTCGCTGGCGGCCGACAGCTGGCCGCTGGTGAAGGTGTTTTTCACGCTTTCAGAGTCGTGGGGGAAGTCCACGCGCAGGTAGTACCAGGACTCGTCCGTTACCTCGTTACGCTGGAAATACAGGGCTTGTGGGTAGCAATTGGCAATCTCCACAACGCTGCCGGACTGCTGCAGCGCCTTTTCGCGCTGTTGAGCTTGGTTAAGCAGTTGGTCGTCGTGGTTCTCGCTGTCCTCGATGTCGGACATGGCTCGGTTGAATTTCTCCATGTCCAATTTGAACCAGTACAGGCGGTTCCCAAAGCCCAGGTGAAATTCCCCTCGCTTGTTCCAGTCGTACATGAGCAATGCTTTTTCCGCCGCGCTTTCAGCCAGCAGCAGGGCGCCCAGGTGTCGGGCTTGTTTGAGGTCGGTGGCGATTTGATCAGCGCGTTTAGTGTCGTCCTGAATGAAGCTCCAGCGTTGGTGAAGGTCGTTCCAGTCCGCTTTGCGGCCGTCGCGTTGCGGGATCTGCGCAGACTCACACACAAAGCCCAGGGCACGGGCGTCGCGTACCCAACGTCGGGTGTAGGCGTTGGCGCCGGGCTCGTTATCAAGCGCCCAAACCAGCTTCGGCAACTTCCCGCCCTCGCGGATGTTAATCAGTGCCTTGAGTGAGTCCCCGGGGAACGCATTGGAAGACATGGCCGACACGGCGGCGATGTCGTTGTGCACCAGGGCGATGGCGTCGAAGATGCCTTCAACAATCCAGATTTCCTTGGCTTCAAGCAGGTCGACGCAGGGCGGGCACCACCAAACGCCGCGATAGCTGTCCTTGGACTTGAAGCGGGCTTTCATCTTTCCAAAGCGGTGAGGCTGATCAATCAGGCGTTCCCACCAGCCACCTTTCTCCAGGGCGAAGCGAACAGTGGCACTGCCGGCGTTGTGTTCAACGGAATAGAACGTTTCCTGGGTGAACCAACCCTGGATCAGCTCAAACCGAAAGCCTCGGGCGAACTCTAGATAGGCGCGTGCTGTTGCGTTGGGATGCTGGTCTGTCGCCGGCGCTCGCTTGCTCCAGTCTTCGAACAGATCGTCGTAAAGCTCTTTTACGTGCAGGGTATGGCCACACTTTTCAGGGCGACCACAAATCACCATCCATGGCGTATCAAACCGTGAATACAGCTCCTTCTTTTTGCACTTCGGGCAGGTGCCGCCGCGCATATAGTCTGTGCCCGTGCGGTGCTTGAGCCCGAAGTCGGCCTGCAGGCGTTGCAGCACGTCGTGACGAAGATCTTCTTTCATGGGGTTACTTCACTGCTTTAAGGCTGTGGGACAGGGCTGCCATAAGGCGTTTTTGCGCAGCCATAACCGGAATGTGAGCGAGAATCGCGCCGTGACGCAGACCGGCCGCTACGAGGCGGAATTGGTCGTCGTACCAGTGTTCGTTGAGGCTCAAGCGATACTGTTCACGCAGGTTGGCCAGCAACGCTTCGGCCTCGGCTGGGGGCAGTTGTGTGGTGACAATTACGGCGTTTGTCATCGTTAAACCTCAATTTCGGGCGCAGCTCACCCAAACCCACTGCACGTGGGGGCGGCGATTGGTTGGGTTAGGTGTTACGGATTGGCGGGGCGCTTACAGCGTGCGATGTCCACCAGCTCGGTGTAGGCGAGTGCGGTCAGTTTGTCTGCCACTAGTTCGGACACGTTGAAGCGGTCAATCAAGTGATCGATTACACGGCGGTGTAGTGCCCGTGTGTCGCCCAGGTGTTCGGCTTGATGGCGCTCAAGAAATGCCAGTGCAGCGTTCTGTACGCATTGTTGGTAGTCCAGGGTGTTGGGTTGAGTGTTCATTGGCCTTTCCCTGATTTGGCGCAGTACAGATCGATAGCGGCGTGGACTTCGGTAGTGCGTGCGGCCATGTGCAAGATATGAGCGTTCAGGATCCGTTCGGCTTCAGCCTCGGTGATCACTCCGTCATCAAGCGCCTGGGCAATGATCTGATCCACTGTGCCCCGCCTGGCTGAGGTCTGCACTGCGCGTGCATACATCTCAACGTTGTCCAAGTTTTCTGGATGGACGATTGGTACAAACATACCGCCGTACATTGCGGCAACGTAATTGGCCAGGTGCTGCGTGCCCGTGACTTGTTCCAGGTCGAAAATCTGCAAGTCCGTCAGCGGGCGGCAGTTGTTGTTCTCGTAAGCGTGGTTATCAAACTTTTTGAGTGGCAGGCCGATGTGAGCAGCGGCGCGTTCGCGGCCACCTTCGAAGGTGCAAATAATTGCACTGACGACTTCCCTGCGTGTTTTTAGAACCTGATTTTTCATCTTCTGCTGTTCCCTCAGAGACCTGACCATTACTGTGCAATTACGCCGTCTTTGATACCGAGTAACACGGCGGCGCGATGTGCCTCCCCCCGGCGACCTTTGATCCGACCGTTCAATAGGTCGCTGACTAAATTTTTATTCAATCCGTGCTGACGGCTGAACTCCGCGATGCTCACTCCCCTGTGATCAAGAGCGGCCCGGGCTTGCTCGGGTGTAATGGTGGCGGGCATCATGTCTACTCTGTTTGTTTGTGGTTGTTTCTGTTTGTCTGTGGCGATTCTTGGTCAAAAAATTGATCAGGTAAAGTGTGGTGAATAAAAAAATGCTCATAGCTGATGGAGTAAGTGATCGCCTAAGAGAAGAGCGCGAGCGCTTAGGTTTGAATCAAACGGATTTTGGGACGTTGTTAGGAGTCAGCCGTGGAACTCAAAAAAATTATGAGTTAGGCGCCAATTCACTGGACCTGCGCTATGTTTCTGCATTGACGGAGCACAAGGTTGACGCGGGCTACGTTCTTTCTGGACATAGATCTCCGCCACCTAGTCAGGGCCTTGATCCAGCAGAAGCTGACCTGGTCGAGCAGTTCAGGCGGTTGCCCCCGGATGATCAAAAAACTGTGCGTCGAATCGTTAAGTCCATGGCTGCGGAGGCGGATGAACATCGCCATTAACTTGTAACAATTTGCGTATCTCCGAGGAAATTGCTGCGTCACGTTTGGGATAACTGCCCAATACCGTCGACTCAGCAAACGCAATAACGGAGCAGTACGCATGTTGGATCGCAAGAAATTGGAAAACAGTTATCGCGACTCGGTTGGTCGTGAATGGCTGGAGCTGACGGCATTGGAGGTGCGCCTTATCAAGCTATACCGACAAATATCAGAAAAAGACCGTAAACAAGTGCGACGAATTGCCGGTTATCTCGCTGAGCCCTCTAACGTCGAATAAGAAATTTGGCATAACGCCGAAAGCATGCGCCGACCCTATGTGGCTGGCGCTTCCATATTTATCAAGCAGCGCCAAGTTGTTCGAATAGCTCCCTCTGTTTCGCCCTAGGCATATCCCTCAAACGATCAAACAGCATTTTTTCGTAGGATTGAGCGGATGGGCTGAGCGTGTGCGAAAACGTCAAATTCGCTACCCATGTGTGCCCGCACGTTGCGTCGAGGCACTGGCAATAAAGCTTTGCGAAATCCCGCGATAACTCTTCTCGAGAAACAATCCGGCCCTTATTTCCGCATTTGCATACAACTCTCATTGTGTCCCTCCCCAGGGCAGCCAATAGCCATTATTTTGCCATATTTTTCAGTGGTAATAGCTGCTTTAGCTTTTTATCTGAGTGTTATCTGCTGTATCTTTTGCCTTTAACCAGTTTATTTTCCTGTCGCTTCGAAGCGTTGCATTCAGTTGATCGAACAACTGACAAATCGGCCGAATCTCGTTGCTTGTGTAAACGCGATCGATCTTCTCGATATCCCCAAACCCGCCGTTGTTTTCCGGGATGATCCCGGCTAGGGCTGGGTTCATACGCCACGCCGCGATTACGTCATTGCGCGTGATGTTCTTCACCTTCTCCAGTTCGTCCTTGGCCTGAAAGTCCCCCACGGGAATGATCTGAATCGCGTTTTCCTTCCCGTTGGGGATGTTGACGAACATCGATCGGAAGTTACCCACGCCTTTGCTGGCGCTGATTTGTGCACGTAGGTTCTCTTCGTCTTCCTCAGTCAGGTCTGGGTCGTTGGTGTAGAAGATGTAACCCGCATGCGCGCCGTTGCTGTAGTAGCGGCGGCGGAAGAGGGTGGCGGCTTCGTTGAGCAACAGCGCTTGCAGGCCGCCCAGGTAGTCGGGCACGCCGTAGATGTTCTGTTCCACGTCGTAGTCCAGGACGTGTTCGATTTCGTCCTGGTGAAAGTCCATGTACTTACTGTCTGGCAGCAGCATCCTGAACCCGCCGTCGACCTTCACACGCATGTTGATAGCGGGGAGGTGCTGCATCTCGAGCACTTCGCCAAAGGCATTGGTATCGCGATAGAAATACGCCTCGCCAAACACCATGTAATCCAGACTCGCCCGGCCCATGGTCTGCGTGCTGCAGCCTTCGGACGGGATGAACTCACGCAACAGCAGGTTGCGTTTGAACTTGGGAATGGCGCCGTGGTGCGCGTTGGCGCGTAACAACTTGGCCAGGCCCGCCCGCGACACTGGAGGCTTGTAGATTTCGCCGTCGTCGCTGAGAAATACCCCCAGGTACTCGCCGATGTTGCCAGACAGCACCTGTTCCGGCTCCCCGAAGGTGAACGCTCGCATGGGCTGCTGCTGTCGTGTCTGCTGGTTGGCTTGGGGCTTTCTGTGTCGTGGCTTGGGCATTGTTTCCGCTCGTGACGTAGCGGCTACGGCGCCGCTTGTTGGTGTTGAGGGGTTCATTGGCCAGGGCGTGCATGACCGCCCAGGCGATGTCGGCGTGGCCGGTGGCGTTGGTGCGCGATGCGCTATAGGTGACCTGGCCGCTCGTGGTGGTGCCGCGCTTGATGGTCAGGAATGCCTGAGCGATATCGGTCCAGCCCGCGTCCCACTCGATGCGACTGCCCTGGATCGTGTCCTGGGCCTTGAGCACCAATGTATTTTTGGTCTCCAGGCTGTAATGGATCGGCGTGGCTTTCGCGTAGAAGTCGCGCACCAGGTCGAATACGCCATAGCCCACACCGGTGATATCGATGCCGATGTGTTGCACGTTGAATCGCTCGGTAAGCTTTTTGACCTGGGCTGCTTGGAAGGTGAACGAATGCCCACGCCAGCTGTGCTTCTCCAGGATGCGGAATTTCGCCCCGGGTTCTAGTGGCGGGGCGACCACCACACAGGTGGCGTCGTCGCGGGTACGGCTCGGATCGTAGCCAAGCCATACCGGACTGTTGCCGAACGGTCGATCCAGTTCCGGGTTGTAGTCCTCCCACAATGATAGGTCGGAATAACACCGCTCCAGATCCTTGAGGCCGAACGCGCTCTGGCTGCTGTCAATGAACTTGCAGTAGAACAGCTGCTGGAATTTGTCTTCGTCGTACTCCAGCTGCAGCTGTTCCAGATCGAATAGATCGCAGCCGCCGGCGATGGCGTCGTCCAGGGTAATCGTCTTGCGCCACTGACCGTCAGGGCATAGCGCGCCCTGGGTATAGGACGCCTCGGTAGGCCAAACGCCGCCGGCTTTCTTGCCGCGTTTGCTGTTGCGGAATTCCTCGCCCGACCAGAACGGGTACGCCTGGTGTGACACCGCGCTGGGCGTCGAGAAGTAAGTTTTGCGCCACTTCTTGTGGGTGCCCATGGCGCTGGCCACGGTGCTGAGTTTTTCGAAGTCACGTATCCAGAAGTACTCATCGACATAGACGTGGCCGTGGTAGCCCTGAGCGGTGCTGCTGTTGGTGCTGAGAAAGCGCAGCTCGGCGCCGTTGCTGAGCGTGATCGGGTTGCCGGTCAGCTCGATGTCGAACCACTGCTTCGCAAACTGGATGATGTAGCTGCGGAAAATCTCCGACTGCGAGCGACTGGCGGACAGGAACACCTGGTTGTCGCCAGTCAGTACCGCATCCATGAACGCTTCGCCGGCGAAGTAGTACGTCAGGCCCACCTGGCGGCTTTTCAGGATGTTGCGGATTCGGCACGTCAGCGGGTTTTGCTTGGCCGCGAACAGCTCTTGCTGATAGCGGTACATCTTGCTGATGAACTTATCCAGGAAGTCGACTTCGGTTAGCCCGCTGATGTTGTTCTTGGCTTTCTTCTCGCGTTTCTTCCCTGCGCTATCGCCACGACCCGAACGTTCGCTACGCCCGCCCTGGCGGCGTTCCTGGGGCTCGCCGGCTGATTCTCCGGCAGTAGCCGGCGACGGTTTGATCGCTTGCTTTAACAGGCGTTCGCGCACAGTCGTCAGCCGGTCCAGCTCGTTGAGTTCGTCCTTGGTCAGACTGCTGGCTTTGTCCAGGAGCAGGGTGATTCGCCGGCCGACAGCAGTCAGCGGTTCCTCGTCCGACAGCATGTCCTCCCACCCGCCCTGGCGTATCCAGTAGTAGACGATGCGGATGTTGGGCAGGTTGAGCTGCGCCTGAATTTCCTTGGCCTTACAGCGGCGCAGAAACAGGCGTTTGGCGGCTTCTTTAACTTCGGTCGAGTAGTACATGGGCCGCAGTCTATGCGGCGAAAACGCTGGGAACGCGGGGTTAAATTCCGCGATTCACCTATATGGCGGATATAGGAGAAACGCGCATTTGAACCGTTTGTTCGAGGGGTGGCGGCTCCCTATCGTGGCGGCTCATTCAGTGATTGAGCGCAGTCAAACCCATGCCCCGTTCCCTTGTTTCGTTCTGGAAACGTGTCGCCACCAGCGGAGCCACCGTTGATGGGCGCGTGATCCTTCCCCAGGAACTGCGCGATATCGCTGAAACCTACAAACCGTCTTTTTACACAGCAGTGATCTGGTGCGATCACGAGCGCTGGCCAGGTTCCCACGGCACCGTCTACGCCGTACGCCTGGTTGAAGAAGCCGAAGACCTGGAGCCGGGTGAAGTGGCGCTGGAAGCGCAATTGAAGCCCAACGATCGCTTGCTGTACCTGAATGATCAGGGCCAGAAGCTGTTCACCAGCATTGAGATCACCCCTGACTTCCGAGGTAAGGGCAAAGCCTACCTAACCGGGATGGGCGTTACCGACGAGCCCGCCAGCGTGGGCACCCAAGAACTCTACTTTTCGCACAAGAACAACCGCGCCTCTTACTACGCCGCCTCGGTCGAACTCGGCCGCCTGCAGGACGACAGCCCCAGCACCGCCGAAACGGGGCTGATTCATGCCTTGACCAGCTTCTTCAAGCGTTTCGCCGCTGATGCGTTACCCGCCGAAACCACTCCACCCCAAACAGAGAGCAAACCCCCAATGGATGAAGCTACCGCAACGGCCCTCAAAGCCCTGCTGGAGCAGCTGCTTGTCGTCGCTGCCGGCATTCAAGCTGTGATTGAACCCGCCGCCGCAGAGGCACCAGAACCCGACCAGGCGCCCATCGACGATGTGAGCGTGGCCGTAGACGAGATCGTCACTACAGCCGAGGAAGAACGCGAGTTCCGCCGTAGCGGCGGTTCGAACAAGGCCGTTCTCGCGGCACTGACGGATCTGCAGAAGCAATTCAGCGCGCTGCAAAACAAATCGGCCGGTCGCCACCTTCCGCGCAATACCGGCCCAGTAGCCCCTGACAAGAAGCGGATACTCTGACATGGCCCATTCACTGAGCGCCTACGGCGCCAAGATGTACGCCGAACTGCAACTGGCCATCGCCGAAAGCTATGGCGTGGAGCTGGCCAGCAGGCACTTTAGCGTCGATCCGACCATTGCCCAGGAACTGAACGACGCGATTACCGCGAAGGCCGATTTCCTGGAGCGGATCAACATCATTCCGGTCAGCGAGATCAAGGGCCAGAAAGTCTTCATTGGCGTGTCGGGTCCAGTCACCGGACGAACCAACACCAAAACCACCGATCGTGAAGCCAAAGACGCCTCCGCGCTGGATCAGTCGACCTACGAACTGTCGTCGACCGAATCCGATGTGGGCATGCCATACGCCAAGATCGATGCCTGGGCCAAGTTCCCGGACTTCCATCAGCGCTATTCGGCAGCCGTACAAAAGCAGATCGCCCTGGACCGCATCATGGTGGGTTTCCACGGCACCCACGCTGCCCAGCAGACCGACATCACCAAGTACCCAATGCTGCAGGACGTGAACAAGGGCTGGCTGCAACAGGCGCGTGAGCAGATCCCGGCCCAGGTACTCAAGGAAGGCAAGGTTGTCGGCAAAGTCACCCTCGGCGCCGGCGGCGACTACGCCAATCTTGATGCCCTGGTGCACGACACCAAGCAACTGGTGGACGAACGCCTGCGTGATGCCGGCGACCTGATCGCGATCATCGGCACCGACCTGTTGGCCGCTGACAAAGCGAAGCTGTACGCGAAGCAAGGCGACGTGCCGACTGAGAAAGAGCGTATCGAAGACGCCCAGGTGATCGCGACCTACGGTGGCCTGCCAGCGTTCAGCGTGCCTTTCTTCCCCGTCAACGGGGTGGTGGTTACCAGCTTCGACAACCTGTCGATCTACTACCAGGACTCCAGCTGGCGCAAACAGACCATCGACAACCCGAAGCGCTCCCGTGTTGAGGACTACAACAGCCGCAACGAAGGTTACGTGATCGAGCAGTTGGAAAAGTTCGCCATGACTGAAAATGTGGAGCTGGTGAAGTGAGCCTGGCTCTCGCGCATAAGCGCCGCACCTTGGCGCTGGGTGGTGCAACGGTAGTGGCGGCGGCATCTGCCGCATCCCTGCCGTACTCCCCGGCCGAGGCCCTGAGCAGCCCCGCGAATGCGCGCAAGCACTTGCTGTTGCAGGAAGCGGCGTTGGACCAGGACCTGGAGCGAATCAGCGCCATCAATGGCTTGGCGGGGCGTCAGGTCCTCAAGCGCGAAGAGCTGCTGCCCAAGTATCAGGAATACGTCCAACGCTACTGCGAATCGGGCCTGAACTTCCCTAATCGCGTTGCAGTGCAGGTCATGGTCTGGCTGTTCGATACCGTCCAGTTTGATGACGCACTGGAGCTGGCCGACTTCCTGATGGAGCAGGGCCAACAGATGCCGGAGCGCTTCAAGCGCCGCGACATCCAGACCTTTGTGGCCGACGCCGTGTGCGAGTGGGCTTATGCCGAGTACAACGCCGGCCGCAGTCCTGAGCCTTATTTGTCCGACCTGCTGCCCCGTGTAGATGGCGAATGGCAACTGACGGAGCAGATCCCGAGCAAGTACCACAAGTTGATCGGCATGCGCGCCATGGAGGCCGAGCAGTGGCAAACCGCGCTCAAGCATTTGGAGCGCTCCACTGAGCTTTACGCCCAGGCAGGCAACGACACGCGCATCAAAAAGGTCCGCAAGGCCCTGGCAAAACAAGCGGCCGCTACCCCGGCCACCGAATAACCGACTACCCCCCCCCAGCGGGAACCTGTGGAAGTGAGCCGCCCATTTATGGATCGTCCCACTGAAAACAGGCTTCCCGCCCTATTTGAGCGGCCAGCAATGAGCTTTTCCGGGAAGCCCACCACCTTTGTGGAACTGACAATCGAGAATGACGGCTTCTGGCCTGACCTCTCTCTGTCTGAGTTTCAAAAGGAACAACGCCTGCCGGCGGAGTACCTGGTGGAGCTGCTGGCCGACACACTGAAAAGCGCCATGTTCGATGTGAACACCGACCTGGCCCGTGTGAAGACCAAGCTGCAGGCGGCAGGTGTATCGAACCTGCAGGCAGCGGCAGGCTTGGCCACCCCGGCCGAATGGGCCTACTCCCACAAAATCACGCTCTACAAACGCGCTGTTTACAGCCGCGCCAAGGGTAATTCGCTGCCACAGTTCGCCACTGTTACCCGTCGCGAGAGCGCCGAAAACACCGGCAAGGAAGCGCCCGAGCGCGCAGAAACCTTCCTGGCTTTCAGCCAACAGGCCGTCCGTGCGTTGCAGGGCCGTGGCCGCATCACGGCGTCGCTGCAATGATCCAGCTGCAGGCGCTGACCGCCTACCTGATGGCCCGCAACCTGGTGGCACCTGAGCAGTTCGACAGTTGGACGGAGCAGGTCAGCCTTCAACTGATTTGGAAGCCCGACCGCGACGGCCTGCACATGGCCGATATGCGCTACCGCGCTGTGCTCTCCCTCGAGCGTTTCACCGATCACCCGGCACGACTGATGGCCCTGGTGGGCAGTTGGTTGGAGACCCACGACACCAACCGCGATCGCCACGAGCTGCCGGAGCCGATGTTTACCGTAGAGCCTCTCGACCAGGACAGCTTCGACGTGGAGCTGTCGCTTGAATTTGTCGAGCCGCAATACCTGGCAGAAGACCCTGGCGGCGAGATCGAGGCGTTCGGCAAGAGCTGGGCGTTCGTTCCGTTCGATCTGTGGGTTGCCGAGCATGGCGAGGTGGGCAGCAATGGCCGCTAACCCGCTCGACCTCGATGTCAGGGGCTTGCTCGATGTCGATGCCCAGTTGGCGTTGCTTGAGCTACCGCCCCAACTGCGCCGGCGTTTGCTGAACAGAGTGACCACACGTGTGCGGACGATGAGCCGCAAACGCGTACGTGAGCAGCGGAACACCGACGGCACCCCCTTCGCTGAGCGCAAGGGCAGTGCCAAGGGCAAAAAGAAGATGGAAACCGGCCTGGCCAAGCTGCTGCAGGTGACCCGCGTCAGCTCGGAAGAAGCTGAGTTGGGTTGGAAAAACGCCCTGACCCGTTGGGTCGCCGCCCAGCAGCACAACGGCGTCAGCGAGCGGCGCACCGCTGCACAGATGCGCCGCTGGAACAAAGTCCCACAAGGTATTGCATGCACCGACAAACAGGCCAAGCGCCTGCGCCGGCTGGGCTTTCGTGTTCGGCAGAAGGGCAAAAAGGCGCTGGCCAGGCCGTCAGTGGTATGGATTCAAGAGCATGTGAACTACGCCAAGGCCGGCTTGCTGATCCGCATTTTGAACGACGAACGCACGGAGACGACCGGCGCACAGAGCTGGGACATCACCCTGCCTAAACGCCAATTCCTCGGCGTGGAAACCAGCGGCGAAACCCGCGACCTGGTTAACCAGGTGTTCCAACAAATCCTTAATTCACCCCGCTAACGAGGCACAGCATGGCACTTGGCAAAGTCAGCGTTAACAATCTCAATCTGGGCCAAGGCGCCGTGACTGAGATCGAGCGCTATTTTCTCTTCATCGGTCCCGGCCCGAAAAACACCGGCAAATTGATCGCCCTCAACACCGACAGCGATCTGGACGCCCAACTGGGCGTCACCGTCAGCGACCTGAAAACTCAGATCACTGCAGCGCGTTTGAACGGTGGTGATCGCTGGGCGTGCCTTGCGGCGCCGATCGCGGCGGATGGCGACTGGAGCAAAGCGCTGGAAATGTCCCAGCAGCAGGGCTTTTCCGTCGAGGCGGTGGTGATCACCAAACCGGTGGCCACCGGTGCTGAACTGTCGGCCATGCACGACGCGGCCGTGTCGATGAATGACACCTACGGCCGCCGCGCCTTTGTCATGGCCGCCACGGCCGGCCTGTCGCTGAGTCCGTTCCAAAGCTGGGCCGAGTACCTGGTGGCCCAAAAAGCGATCACCGCCGGCGTATCCGCGCCGCGTGTCCTGGTGGTGCCGCAGTTGCACGGTAACGACCTGGGCGTGCTGGGCGGAAGGCTGGCCAACGCGGCGGTCAGCATCGCTGACAGCCCCATGCGTGTGGCCACCGGTGCGGTGCTGGGACTTGGCCCCGTACCTGTCGACTCCGAAGGTGTGCCGTTGCCGTCCTCGATCCGCTCGGAATTGGACAAGGCACGCTTCTCGGTTTCGCAGACCTATTCCGATTACCCGGGCGTGTACTGGGGCGACGGCAACATGCTGGATGCACCAGGTAGCGACTACCAGGTCATTGAATACCTACGCCTTGCCGACAAGGCAGCGCGCCAGGTGCGGCCATTGTTGATCCGCCGCGTGGCCGATCGCCGCTTGAACAGCACCCCCAACAGCATGGCTGTAAACACCAATGCGCTGATGGCCCCCCTGCGCCGCATGGCCAAGTCGGTCAAGTTCGCCGGCGAGGTATTCCCGGGCGAGATCGAAACGCCCAAGGACGGCGACATCGTCCTGGTCTGGAAGAGCAAAACCGCCGTTGAGGCGTACATCAAGCTCAAGCCCCACAACTGCCCGAAAGACCTCACGGCGAACATCGCCCTGGACCTTTCCAACGACGCTTCGGAGTAACCCCCCATGTCACGTATTGGCGGCAAGAACTTTGACGTGAACCTGGGCGACCTGCAGGTCCACGTCGAGAGCTGCACCCTGGATATCACCGACAACAGCAAGACCGCGCAAACCCGGGGCGTGCCTGATGGTTACGTCGACGGCGATGTGGCCGGCGCCGGTGAAATGGAGTTGGACGCCACCAACTTCAACCTGGTCGTTGAGGCGGCGCGAACTGCCGGTAGCTTTCGCAAGCTGGCGGCATTCGACGTGGTGTTCTTCGCCAAGGCTGGCGACGACGAGCTGCGCATTGAAGCCTTCGGCTGCAAGTTGAAGGTGTCCAGCCTGCTGAGTATCGATCCCAAGGGCGGCGAGAAGACCAAGCACAAGGTGCCTTTCGAGGTCACCAGCCCGGACTTTATCCGCATCAATGGCGTGCCTTACCTGGATGCCACCGAGATCGAGGGTATCAGCTGATGGTTTGCCCGTTCGATCGCGCCCAAGCCTTGGAACTACGTCAGCGGGACCAGGCTATCAACGCCCAGTTGGCCCAGGCCCGGCGTGAGTCAGCGGGCCCAAGCCTTACCCACTGCCAGGACTGTGATAACGAGATTCCCGCTGCGCGCCAGGCGCTGGGCGGCAAGACCCGTTGCGTCCCATGCCAGTCTTTTTTCGAAAAAGGAATGCAGCGATGAGCACGAATCAGGCGGCCCAGGACACCGCCATCGCACTGGCAAAGGCGTCGCCTGCGATCGGTGTAGCGGCCACTGGAGCGACAGGGGCCGTCGACTGGTCGGCTGTCGCCTACATGCTGACAGCCCTCTACATGGTGCTGCAGATCCTGCTGTTGGTGCCCAAGTATCGCCAGATGTTGCGCGACTGGAAGGTGAAGCCATGAGCCTGCGCGGCAAGATCGCTGCCGGCGCCATTGCGCTTTGCAGCTCCACGCTGGTGGTGTTCCTGGGCACCTGGGAAGGCAACGGCCAAAACACCGTCTACGCCGACAAGCTGGCCCGTGGGTTGCCAACCGTGTGCAAGGGCATCACCCGCCATACCAGCCCCTACCCGGTGGTTGTAGGGGACTACTGGTCAGACGCCCGCTGCAACGAGGTGGAGCAGTTGGTGATCAGCAAAGGCCAACTGCAGCTGGCCGACTGCATCACCAACCAGGACGTGGGCCAGAACACCTTCGACGCACTGAGCAGCCATGGCCACAACTTCGGCACGCCCAGCACCTGCGCCAGTCGCGCCGTGGGCCTGATCAATGCGGGCCGCATCAAAGACGGCTGCAAGGCCCTGGCCTGGGCGCCGGACGGCAAGACGCCCGTATGGGCCTTCACCACCACCGCCCAGGGCAAGAAGGTGTTTGTCCCGGGGCTGCACGCTCGTCGCCTGGCAGAAGCCGCGATGTGTGAGGCGGGCCTGTGATGCGCGAAGGCATTTTTGTCCTGGTGCTGTGCCTGGTGGCCTTTTTCGGCTTCGACCTGCTGCAGCTGCAGCGCGACACCGCACGTACCGAGCGTGACGCCGCGCTATTCGAAGCCAGCGGCCTGCGTGAAGCGGCGCGTATCAGCGGCGAGATGCTGGCCGAGCGTGACGCGATCGATCTTCAACGAACCCTGGAACTGAACCATGAACGTGCTGAAAACGATGCTCTGCGCCTTGACGTTGTTGCTGGCCGTAAGCGGCTGCGCCTCAACGCCACCTGCAGCGCCCCAATGCCCGCCAGTGCCGGCGCCGGCGGCGTGGCTGATGCAGCCACCGCCGAACTCACAGCAGACGCTCGACAGGGTTATTTCACCCTCAGAGATCAGCTTGCCCTCAGTCGGCAAATGATCCTGGGCTTGCAAGACCACGCCCTGCGGGTTTGCCCGCGCCAACCATAACTGACACCCAACCTCTGAACGGAGTTACACCATGACCGATACACGCGATATCACCCTGGAAGTAGGCGAAAAGGAATTCACCTTCGCACTGACCCCGCAAGACGTGACCAAGTACTTCAACGCCGTGACCCAGGCCAACAAGGTGTCGCCAGCCAACAACCTGCTGGTGACAACCGTCAAGCAGGAACAACGCGCCACCCTCAAGGCCCAGTTGGGCAACCCGGTGCTGGTCATGCAACTGGCCGGTGCGCTGCTGGAAGAGTACGGCCCGGACGTTGAAATCACCGTAAAAAAGCCCTCGACCACGCCGAACGACTGACCGAAAACGGCCTTGGCCAACTGGTGGCCTTGGCAAGCCGCTGGCTACCTGGTGCCGAGCCCACCGCCGAGGTGATGGGCACGGCCAAGTGGTTGGAGGACGAGCACTGGCGCCGTATGGAAATCGCCATTGCCAACGGCATCGCCTACGCACTGAACGGATGAACATTGATGGCTGACAAAAGTGCCCGCCTGGCCTTCATTTTGAGCCTGACCGATAAGGTCACCGCCCCTATGGGCAAGGTAAAAATGGGCTTTTCTGATCTGGCTGAACAGAGCGAAAAGCACATTAAGACCATGGGGTTCGGCCTGGCGGGCATTACGGGCGCGTATGTCGGTATCACTCAATCAATGGAGCCGGCGCTGGAGATGAACCGCGCCCTGGGCGAAGTCCGATCGCTGAACGTGGCCGAAGACGCGCTGAATGCACTGAATCGCAAGTCCCTGGAGTTTTCCGTGGCCTACGGCGAGAACGCTAAGGACTTTGTTGCCTCGGCGTATCACATCGAGGGCGCTATTAAGGGGCTCGCGGGCAGTCAGCTGGCCACCTTCACCAATGCCAGCAACCTGTTGGCCAAGGCCACCAAGTCCGACGCCAGCACCATGGGCACCTACGTTGGCACCATGTACAACCTATTCAAGGGCCAGGCTGACGCCATGGGCAAAGGTCAGTGGGTCGAAACCCTGACAGGCCAAACTGCCACGGCTGTGCAGCTGTTTCGCACCAGTGGCGAGCAAATTGGCGAAGCCTTCAAAGCTGCCGGTGGCTTGGCCAGCACCGCCGGTGTGAGCCTGGCCGAACAAATGGCCGTACTGGGCGCCCTTGGCAACACCATGGACGGCGGGGAGGCCGGTGGTCTCTACAAGTCGTTCTTTGAGAACGTCAGCGGTGCATCGGAAAAGCTGGGCATGTCCTTTGTGGACCAAAAGGGCAAGTTACTGCCGATCATGGATGTCCTGGACAAGTTCAAAGGCAAGTTCGGGGATCTGACAATCGAGGCCAATGGCAAGAAGCTGCGCGACGCCTTTGGCGGCGAAGCGGCGCGGTTGATCACCACTTTGATGGGCGACACCGAGCGGTTGAAGAACGGTATGGAACAGCTGGGCAATGTGCGCGGCCTGGAAAATGCCGAGCGTATGGCCAAAAACATGGTGGATCCGTGGCAGCAGTTCAGCGCCGCCGTGCAGGCCCTGCGTATTGCCTTTGGCCAGTCGTTGATTCCCATCCTGACACCGTTGATGGATCGCCTGGTGGGTATTGCCGGCACGCTGACCCGCTGGACTCAGTTGTTCCCGAACATCACCCGCTTGATGGGGATTGTCACGCTATCGTTCTTGGCGATCACGGCCGCTATGTCGTTGCTCACTCTCACGGTGGGCCTGTCGAAAATGGCGTGGCTCGGTGCCGTTGTCGTGTGGAACGCGCTCACCTGGTCGGGTTATCGCAGTATCGCCATGTTCCTCTACCACACCGTGATGGTGGTCGGGTTTGTGGCCGGCCTGGTGCTGATGGTCGCTTGGATGGGGCTGGTCAAAGGCGCGATGTTGCTGTGGCAGGGCGCGATCTGGCTGGTTAACACCGCATTGTTGGCCAACCCGGTGACTTGGATCGTGGTCGGCATTGTTGCCCTGGTTGCCGCCGTGGCGGCTGCGATCATCTACTGGGACGAATGGACCAGCGCACTACTCAACAGCGAGGCGTTCCAGTGGGTCAGCGGGCAACTGACCGCGTTGTCTGACTGGTTCGGTTCGATGGGCGGCTGGTCGGGAATGGCCAGCGCCGCGTGGGACGGCATCGTCAGCATCTTTAAATCGGCCATCAATGGCTTGATCGAAATGCTGAACAAGATCCCCGGTGTGAACATTGAGGCGGCGTTTGGTGACATGCCGGTAACGCCGGAATTGCCGACCATCAGTGCGCCTCAGGTCGAGGCGCCGTTGCTGCCGCAGTTGGTGAGCGCTCCCCAGCAACCCATCCAGGCGCCGCCCCTCGTCATGGCTGCTACGCCGAAAGCACCGGCGCCGGCCATGCCAACCCTCAACGCACTGCAACCGCAAGCCCAAGCCCAAGCCCCCGCCCTGGTGCTCGCACCGGTGCCGAAAGCCCCCGCGCCGATCGCCCAGCCGGTGAGCGCTCCCGAAGTCCCACGCACGGTGCCAGCACTGGTGGCCGTGCCGGCATTGAAAACGCCGTCGCCGATCGGGCCGCAGCTCAACGTCCCGCAGCCTTTACAGCCGCCGGCCCTGGTAACGGCGTCGAAGCCGACCGAGCAGGCCGAACAAAGCCAGCAGCGTATCAATAGCGCGGTTACCAACCTTTCACCCAAACGGCCGGACGCTGTGCCCAGGGGCGGTTTCCTAGCCAGCATCCAAAACAACAACCAAACCCAAAACAAGGGCACGCATGTGGAGAACGTCAACATTCACACCGGTAAACCGATGAACCCGCTGGAGCTGGAAGGCATGTTGGCCATGGCGGTGGGCGGATGAGCGAATACATCGATCTCCTGATCATGGACAACGACCTGGTGCTGGACCCTTCGCGTCAGCCGCTGCTGATCGAGGACCGGGCCAGCATCGCCCAGGACATCGCGCACATGATCCGCGAGAGCGGTTTGCTGGTCACGTTGGTGGCCGAGCGCAGCCGCCTGCGTCAGCGCGACTGCATCCAGCAATTAGAGCTGCTGGTAGAGGCCGACGAGCGCCTGGTACCGGGCACGGCACTGATTAAACAAGTGGTGTCTGGACAGTACCTGGTCACGGCGAAAACGCTGAAATTTGGCGATATCGAGGTGACTCTGTGAGCGACGTAGATTTCAAACAGGCCCTGGTTGACGGCGGAATTCCGATCACCGAGGAAGGCTTGCGCCAGGCATGGGAAAAGGAAGTTGCGGCCCAGGGCAGCAAGATGAGCAACACCAGCGCCTATTCGCCCTTTTGGCGGGTGATTACCGCCCTGGTGACCAAGCCGGTGCTGTGGCTGATCAACTTTGTCAGCGGCACGATCCTGCCCAACTTCTTTGTGAAAACCGCCGTTGGCAAATGGCTGGACATGCTGGCCTGGGCGGTCAACGTCGAGCGTAAAGGCGCGACCAAGGCCAAAGGCGTGCTGCTGTTTACCCGTGATGTACCGGGCGGTGCTTTGGAATTGCCCGCCGGCGTTGTGGTGCAGTCCGCGGCGATCAATGGGCATGTCTATCAGTTGATCAGCACCCAGGCCGTCACCTTTGCGGACGGCGTGCTGCAGCTGGAAGTCCCGGTGGAAGCCCAAGAAGTTGGCAGCGGCTACAACCTGGCCCCGGGTTACTACGCGATCCTCCCCGTGCCCATTGCCGGCATCGTTCAAGTGGTCAACGCGGACGGCTGGTTGATTGCACCAGGTGCAGATCCTGAGCCGGACGATCAGCTGCGTTTGCGTACGCGTAACCAATTCTCGGCGGTCAACCAGTGGCACACCGACTCGGTATACCGCGCCATGATTTCCGCCTTCCCAGGTGTTCGGCCGGACGGCGTGTATTTCCTGCATGGGGCCCCACGTGGTCCGGGCAGCGCCAATGCCTATGTGCTGTTTGATGCTGACGTGCCGGCCGCGACGTACCTGGAGCAAATCAACGCGCATATTCGCGACCAGGGCAATCATGGCCACGGTGATGACCTGCTGGTGATGGTCATGCCAGAAACCCAGCACGTGCTGAGCCTGACCCTGTGGCCACGGCCACTGCTGACGGTTGAGCAGCGCACCAAGCTGCAGGCGGAAGTGGAACAGTTCATTCGTGCAGCGTTCCGCGAGAGCGGCACCGGCGATTATCAGCCGACGCTGACCTATCCCCAATCGCGGTTCTCGTTTAGCCGCCTGGGCGAAGAGCTACACCAGCAGTTCCCCGGCATTGAGTCGCTGCATTTTGACAATGCCGACATCGTGTCAGAGCTGAGCATTCCCAGGATCAGAAGCCTGCAGGTGGTGCCGGCATGATCAAGCTCAATTTGCCTTTCTGGCTCGATGGCCCGCAGTTGGCCAAGTTGAAAGCGGCCGCGCAGTCCTGGTGGGAAAAGGTCGAAGGCTGGCTGCAATGGCCGCTGCTGCAGATGGATGCAGACACCTGCCACTTGACCGTCCTGGACCTGCTGGCTTGGCAGCGCGATATCAGTCGCTTCAAGGATGAGCCGGAAAGCCTGTACCGCCTGCGCGTCAAGTTCGCCTTCATCAATGCGGTCGACGCCGGCAGCACGGCTGGGCTCAAACGCATCTTGCAGCGCCTCGGCGTGGGCTATGTCGAGATTGACGAGCGTATGCCCGATCGGGACTGGGACGTAGTGATGTTGCGCCTTTCCGACTCCCAGCTATCGCAGAACCCGGAGCTGTTGCGCGTGCTGATTCAGCAATACGGCCGCACCTGCCGGCGCTATGACTTCGTGACCCTCACCCCTGTATCGCTGCGCCTCTTCGCGGCTGACTTTAACGACGATCAGCAAACGCTGATTGCCAGCCTGTAGGAGCCTCTTGTGGGAGCCAGTATTACCCTTGCAGGTGAAAGCCTGATCGCCCAAAAACTGGGTGCGCAACAGCGCCTCGATGTCGTGCGCTTTATCTTTGCCAACGTGCCCGGGCTGAACCCGAACAGCCCGGTCAATCGTGCCGCGCCGAAGCCACCGGCGGCGCAGATCGTCCACACCTACACGATCCCAGCGCAGAACATCGGCTTCGTGAACCCCAACCAGGTGGTGTACAGCTCAATGCTGGGCAGCGATATCGGGGACTTCGACTGGAACTGGATCGGCCTGGAAACGGCCGAGAATGTTCTGTTGGCCGTGGCCTATGTCCCGCTGCAACAGAAGCGCAAGAACATCCCACCGCAGCAGATCGGCAACAACGTGACCCGTAACATCCTGGTGATGTTCGACGGTGCCCAGGCACTGACCGGCATCACGATTGATGCCAGCACCTGGCAGCACGACTTCACCGTGCGGTTAAAGGGGATCGACGAGCGCGAGCGCCTTAGCAACCGCGACGTGTTTGGTCGAGCGTGTTTCTACCGCAGTGGTCTGCAGGTGGAGAAGATCGCGGCCGGATACCAGCTCAAACCTGGCCTGGCGTACATCGAAGGTATCCGCGTCGAGCTGGCCGGCGCCTTGCTAATCGCACCGCCGAAAATCCCAACCCAAGTGTGGTTGCACGTCTCACTCCGTCGTGAGCTGAACGATGTTCTGGCCAGCTGGAAAGTGGTGTTTGATCCCGATCAGCTTGATTTTGTCAGCGCTGACGGCGTGTGGGTTTACTGCATCCCGCTGGCACAGCTTGCGGGCTCGGGCGCCGTGACGGACCTTCGTACGGTCGCACCGATCGACGGCCCTCTGATTGACCACTTCGCAGCCAAGGTAGGGTATTACGCTGAGCTGCGTGCAGGATCTGCAGACAAACTCAGTACGGCTCGTAAGATCAACGGTGTGGCGTTCGATGGTTCCAAAGATGTGACTGTCGAAGACCCCACTAAACTGTCGACGGCGGGCGGCAAGATGACCGGTGGCATTCGCGCTGACTTCCCTGCCATGGGTGGAGGTTTCGTCGATTGGCAAGCACGCACGCCGGCGTTGCAGGTTGACTGCCCTGTCAACCAATACGCCTATTCGATTTGGAAGGGGACCAATTGGGGGGCCCGTCACCTGGCGGCGATGGATGTCTATTCGGGTGGCGATGACACCTCTCTCCCTTCGGTAGTTCTACACGTCTATCCAATCAACAACGCTTTTACATTTGAGGGCAGCGGTGATCTATCGATTGTCGGAAGTTATAAGGGTATCGGATCCAAGCTCACTAGCCTGAACGCTAGCGAGTTGGCGATGGGGAGTGTTCCTCGCGGACGGTTAGCGGGAATTTATGACATCGGCGTCACCGGTAACGCTTCAACAGCAACTCAGTTAAAAACCGCTCGGTCCATCAACAACGTGTTGTTTGATGGCTCCAAAGATATTTCGATCACCGATGACGCCAAGTTGCCGCTAACCGGCGGCACACTGAGTGGCTCACTTTATGCCGACTTCCCCGGTATGGCCGGCTCTTTTGTCGCTTGGAAGGAGCGAAGTGCGGCGTTGCAAATCACCTGCCCGGTTAATACTTCGGCGTATCAAGTCTGGCGCGGTAGTTGCTGGGGTGAACGCCACCTGGCTGCTATGGAAGTGTACGCGGGTGGTTCCTCCACATCCCAACCCACTGTAGTGATGCACGTAGGATCGGCTAATAACGCGTTCACCTTCGACGGATCTGGTTCTCTCACGATCAAGGGATCGTACATCGGCGATGGTGGATCGTTGGGCGGCTTAAACGCCGGCGCGCTTGCCCTTGGTACCGTCCCCGCAGCGCGCCTATCAGGCACCTACAACATTGCAGTGTCGGGCAATGCTGGTAGCGCTTCCAAGCTGGCGATACCGCGGCTGATCAATGGCGTGGAGTTCGATGGTACCCAGAACATCGCAATCGGGGATGGTTCTAAATTGCCGCTTGCCGGCGGCACGCTGACGGGCCCTGCAAGGTTCGACTTTCCGCAACTGGGCGGTGGCTTTGTTGATTGGCGTAGCCGGTGGCCAGCTATGCAGGTGGATTGCCCACAGAACAACTTTGCTTACTTGGTTTGGCGAGCTACCAAGTGGAGCGAACGGCATTTGGCATCGATGGAAGCCTACGCCGGCGGAGGCTCAAGCACACCTGCCCAGGTAGTGACTCATGTAGGGGGAACCAACAACGCCATGACGCTAACGGAGGGAGGCAACCTTTCGGTAGCAGGTACTTACTTCGGAAGTGCCGCAGGTCTGACAAACCTGCCCCAGGCGACACCTGATGTGCCAGGTGCCGTTCTGAAAAACACTGCGTCTTTGGGGCCGAACGGCTGGTGGAAATGTGCGCAGACGGGCGTTATCAAGCAGTGGGGCATCACTATAGGCGCCTCGGATAGCGTGACCCACCGCAGTTTCCCCATAGCGTTCCCAAACCGTTGCACGTCTTTGGTCGCATCCAGGACCAGTCTCTTTTATTCCGATACCTCGACCGGTACCAACACCTTGATCGTCAGCAACTCTCAGTTTTCGGTGATATCCGGTCCTTTCAATTCGCCCGATGACATTTACTGGGAGGCCACTGGCTACTGATCATGAGCATCTATTTTCACGCTGCAACAGCTGGTTTTTACGACACTCGCGCCCACGGGGAGCGCACCGTTGTTATCGCTGATCCGAAGTGGAAACACCCCATGATCAGCGTACCTGACCCGGACTGGATGGCGCCCGAAGGCTCAACGGCTAAAGCCCCGATGATCAAGGCCAAAGACCCAAAAGCCAAACCGCCCCTGGTAGACGTGCCGAATCCTGACTGCAACCTTCCGCCCGCTGGCCAGTTGCTGGAGATCACCCAGGCGGAATATCAGGCACTGTTCGCCGCCCAGGCACAGGGTAAGGTCATTCAGGCCGTCGAAGGCCGGCCCGTGGCTCTGGACCCGCCACCTCTGACCTGGGAGCAGGTCAGAGCGGGACACGTAACCAGCGTACAGCTGTTCCTGGACCAAACAGCCAATAAGGCCGGTTACTCCGATCTAAAGGACGCGATCAGCTACGCAGATGAACCTGCAGTGCCAAAATTCCAGGCTGACGGGGTAGCGTTCCGTACCTGGCGCTCGTTGTGCTGGGCCTATTGCTACGACCAGTTGACGGCGATCGAGCAGGGCAAGCGCAAAACACCGAGCAACTCTGATCTGGTGGCCGAACTGCCTGTTCTGGTGCTCCCGAATGCCTGACATGACCTGGTCACCGGTGACAATGCGTTGGCCTGCCCAAGCCACCGAATGGATGGGGCAACTGTCAGCGGCCCAAGGAATGGCCAGCGGCGAGCTGGCCGGCACCGCGAAACGCCTGGCAGACCTCAATGGCAAAACCACCACCAGTCCCGGGCCCGTGGGTGACGCTGCCCAGGGAGTGATCGCTGCAGGCCGTGCAGCAATCACTGATCAGATGGGAGAAGCCCCGGCGTGCTTGGTAGTGACGCCGTTTCAAAGTGGCATCGGCCAGGGACGTGGCTACCAACGCTTCCTGTCTGCACCGAACTTGCTGCAGCAGCTGGCCGGCAAACTGGTGGACGTGAGCGACACCGGCCGGCCAGTCGGTCCCCAGTTCGCGCTGTGCCTGATGTTCCTGTCCACGCGCTTTGATCAGTTGGCCGCGAGCCTGGCACGGTTCAATGCCTTGTTGCCCATGCCCGACCTGGTGCGAGCCGAACGGCGCGCGCGGCACCTGTCCAAGCTGGAGACAGAAAAATGGGAGATCCCCGCCGCCGGCACCTTGCCGCGTTGGCAGTCGCTGCCCCTGGAGCGCTGCACGGTGGTCAAGGCGGCGCAGCAATCCATGGCCGGCCAACTCGCCGTCCTGGAGAGCTACGCCGCCTACAGCTCGCCCATGGCTGACCTTGCCGCCCTGGCTACCCGCAAAGCAGCTCAACAACAGGGCCGTGATCAGCAACTGGCCGACCTCAAAGCCCTGCTGGCTGATGGCAACCCCGATAGCAGCATGCGCGCCCGTTTGATCGGCCCTGGTAATGCCACGGAGCTATGCAAGGCGTTGTTGGCCGGCGATCCCCCGGGGCATGAATGGGTGCTGTGCGCCGGCGCGCTGCTGGTGGGATCTGAGCAGGGATTGAGCTTTGTTCGCGAGCTGGTGGGCCTATGACGCTGTTACTGGATGGGCAAGAGGTACGTGGGAAAAACCTCAAGGTCACCGGCAATCTGCGCATTGAGAGCGACGACTTGTCAGGCCAGACCAGCAACACCGACAAGGGGCACAAGGGCTTTAAGCCGAAGACCCTGACCGTCAGCCTGATGATTCCTTTCGTTGACCAGGTGCAACTGCGCGACCTGATGCGCCTGGTGGAAGCCACCGAAGGCGGTGGCCAGCTCAAAACTTACCGAATCGTCAATGACACCGCCGCCGCGTTCGGCATGCGCCAGGTGACGTTCACCGAAGGCGTCAGCGCCCGGGAAGACGACAATCTGCGCGGCTGGCTGATCCAGTTCACCCTGACTGAAAAACTGTCGAACCCTGAGAAAGTCGAGGGCCGGCGATCGGGCAACGCGGTCACCGCGCAGTCGGGCCCAGGCGGCGCGGTCGGTGCGGTCGGCGGCGCCGGCAGCGACTCACCTGGTGCGCCCGAAGAGCTGACCGGTTTTGAAGCGACCTTGAAAAAGGTCGACACCTGGCTGGGCGGGAGTGACAAGCAATGAAGCTGCACAAGGAATTGGCCATCAACGGCCAGCCCTACGTCCTGGTCAAAAACGAAGTACGGCTGGATGCGAAAAGTCCAGGCAGGGCGACGTTCACTATTCAGGCCACAAAGCCGGTCAAGGGTTTGGTCACGCTCGATATCGGCTACAACGGCAACACGTTGCAGCGCCACTTCATTGGCTTCGTCGAGCGCTCCACCACAGCCGGCAGCACCCAACAGGTGCTGTTCTGCCGCGAGCTGGCCGCGATTCTGGCCAATCCGTTACCGCTGAACCTGCGCCACGTCGACTTGCGTGCCGTCCTGGTCGAGATCAGTCAGCACACCGGGTTGCGCTTTCGTGTCCCGGACCAGTCCTACGCCGGCGTTAAGGCGCCGTTCTTCTACAGCCTGGCCGCTGGCTACCAAGCCATGGACAGCCTGGCCCGGGTTTTCAACATTCCCGACTTCATCTGGCAGCAGCAGGGGGACGGGGAAGTGTTCGTGGGCAGTTGGGCCGACAGCTTTTTTGGCGTTCGCTCGCCGCTGCAACTGCCGGTGGAGCTGTTCGACGATTACCAGGGCAACCAAAGCGCAATGATTGCAGCCCTTCCCGGGTTGCGACCAGGTGCAACAATCAACCACGGGGAGCGCATCACCAGTGTGGCGCTCATCGACAACCAGATGGCCATCCGATGGACGACGCAATCCGCCGCAGCGTAGAACGGCAATTCCCTGAACTCACCGGCGGTTATCACCTGCCACGCTTTGCCCGCGTTGTCGCCGTGGCCGACGCTCCGGCCGGCGCCGGGATCTGTGACGACTTTCGGCCGCGCTATGCGGTCGACATTGAGGTCATGGGGCCGGACGGCGAGTCAGATCCCAAGCTACCGATTCTTGCCGGTGTGCCATTGCCGCTTCCAACTGGCGGCGAGGAAATGGGCATCTATGCCTTTCCCGAAGAAGGCACCCAAGTTGTGGTGTGCTTTGCCTACGGTTTGCCGCACAAGCCCTATATCCAAAGCATCCTGCCCCACGGCCTGAGCATGCCCAGTGTGCCGAAGGGTGACCAGGTGTGGCAGCACAGCGAAGCCTGTCAGCAGCGTGTAGACGCCGATGGCAATTGGCTGCGCCAGACTGACGGCAAAATACGGGACAAGGCGATCGAACGGGAAGTGGAGGCGATGGGGAACAGGGAGACGTTCCAGAATCACACCAGGAAGGTGGATGACCATTCAAAGGAGTCGGTGGGCGGGATCAAGACGATCGAGGCCCTGGGCGCGCTCAAGTTGCTGTCGGGCGGATCTGCCAGCCTGGCGGCGGTGGACGATCTGCACCAGGCGACTGGGCGGGACTTAAACCTGGTGGTGGGGCAGAGGCTCAATGCCACGGTGGGTGGCGATATGGGGGAAAGGATTCAGGGACTGCGTGAGAGTGTGGCGGAGGTCAGCCAGCGACTAGTCTCTCCCAAAACCTGGTTGGGTTCTGAGGGAGTCAACGTTTTGCAGGTGCTCTGCGACTTATTGGAGTTGGTGCAAGAGATGAATACTCAGTTGGCTTCGCATGCTCATGAGCATAATTCACCACCCAAAAATGCGGCGGCATTCACATATGCTTCAGTGTTGGCCGCAGAATTAGGTGGGGAAGTTAAAATTATCATGCTCTGATTTTATTGATTAAAAAGATTTAGGAGAGTTCGATTTAGTGCCTGTGCGCGATATTAGTTCAGAGGTGCTTAAAATTCTTACGCCTGGGGTTTTAGCTAAGGTTGGTAAACCGTCTCTGAAAAATAAATTGATATTTTCATATCCGGATTTCTCAAAGACTTTTCCTCCTCTAACTAAGTATTTTAAGTGTTGCTGCAGGATGTTTAGTTCGAATCCGAAAAAGCCGCATAAACTTTCATAATATTCGTATGCGTATCTAAAGGCCGATAGGGCTTCATTGGCACTGGAGCCAAGTGTTATGACCTGGAACTCTTCATGTGCTGGGTTGACTGGTTGGAATCTTATTAAATGACTTTTGTCTGTAAGTTCCTTGTAGATCTCCGGCAAACCGAGTTTGCCGGAGATGTTGTAGACGCTGTCGCATAAGTCAAAGCAGTAACAGTTTATCCAATCATCGTTGTATTCCGTTTCAAGTATTTGATGAAAGTATTCTGCTGCAGAGATGAATAAAAAATCAACTTCGGCAAAAAAAGTAGTATTTATTTCTGGTATGCCCTCGGCAGGATTTCCTTCAATGCAGTTGTAATATAGCAGTGGGTGAGGCTTGAATTTACCATTAAGCGCACCGAAATAATCTATGGCGCTATGCCGATTGAAATGATTAAAAAACTCGGTGCGATGGGAGTAAAATGAATCAAGATTGTTTTTGGTTTGTAGATTTTATTTGCTCTGCCACTTGCTGGGTTGAGTGGAAGCTGGCCACTACTACCCCTAATGGTATTGCGGCTGACAGCAATGCCAGAGGTAATGAGCTGATTCTTAAAAAACGTTCGATCCCATCTCCAGATAAGTCAATCTGATGGCCAGTCCAGCATATAATTCCAAAAGAAAAAAATAAGGAAATAGGAATAAGTATGCTCAGCCAGAAAAGCTTTTGGTTTATTAGGCTCTCCCTGGAGTTTAGCGCTGTTAAATCTCTAATGCGGGCTATAATGCTTCCAGTGCTAAATAATAAAATCACTATCATTGGTATGAAAAGGGGTGCGACTATATGTAGAGCTAGATACAGGTAGTTCAATTATTAATCCCTGAGTGAATGATAATTGGTTTGATTTTTTAGCCAGAGAAGAGGTGATTGAGGCTGGGCTCTGGTTTGAGAGGTCCTTCAAATATCCAGCAACGAATTGTCTTTCCTTCAATCGAGCTGCCTTTGGGACCCGTAGAGACGAACTTGGGTTGTTTGCTTGCTTTCATTGCCCGCCGCAGTTCTGCGTCAAAAAGCAAGTCTATACCGTGTTTTTTAAAAAGCGCTTCTAAATGCGGTAGCTTCAAGTAGATCATGCCACTCAACCAAGGAGCATGATTGTACCGCTCGCCCTGTCGATCGAGTATTTCCAGGGCATCCCATAGCGGCTTTAGCGAAGCCTCATGCGACTTATCGCTCTTTCCTATGGTCAGTAGCTCTGGTATCGAGAGCCCTAACAGCCGTGACGTCTGTGCGAGTTGTTCGTGTAGCGCGGCGCGCACGCCGGCGTCGTTGGAACGGTGCAACTCTTTCAACAAGGTCAAACGATGACGTGACAAGGCGATGTGCTGGGCAACGTTTGGTAGAACTGCCCGAATGGCGTTGCCCTTGGACCAGTACTCCCACAAGACGTCATCACACTCCTCCTGATAGCGAACAATTTTGTCACGCAGCTCGGGCGCGACTTTGTTGGGGCTGATCGAGTAAAGCCAGGCTGGGAGTTTACGTAGGGGAAGGCAGGTCATGCCTCGGAGTTTTCCATCTTCTGCAACCGTTTCGATTTCCGATACGGTAGATTCGAATTTCTCCGCAATCTTGCGATGCTGTACCTGCCAAGCCAGGCCCATGCCCTCCACGACCGATTTCATAGCAACAAATGGCTCGGCATCCTTACGAACGATAACCAACGTGTCCTCATAGAAAGGCACCGGCATTAGCTGCGTATCCACATTAGATCCCTCTTCGGCAACCATCACCATAATGGTGATGGTTCTCTGGCAGTTGTAACGGTATCAGGGGCTATTATCCCCATGTGTGAATGAAAAGCTCTAGGCAAAGAAAAAAGTACGGGGAAAAGCACTTATCCCCCTCCCGCCGACGGGCTTCACCTGTGTTTTTTGTGCAAAGGTAAAGGGTGGTGCAATCGCCCATGCAGGCCAGGTCCGCTAAGGGCTCGCCGGTGTGAATAGCATTTTCACGAAATGCAAAGTTTTGCGAAAAAATGCAGTGTGCTCACAAAGCTGTGAGAAACAATCGTATTAGGGGAGTGGAGGCCGCTTCCCCAGATTCATTGATCGGAAAAGAAGAAAATCTACGAATACGTGTATTTTCCGATACGAGATAGATCTATTTCGTTCCCTTTAATGATGGCGCTCGATTTGGACGGAAAGCTACCGTAGGCCCCGAGGCGTAAGGGTTACAGCGAAGTAAGGGCATTTCAAAACCTGTCTCACGCCTATTTGGCTTCTTGACGCTTGAGCCGGGCCAACCCTTGCTTGATATGGCCTGCGTTCTCGCCAATCGTCTCCAAGGCACCACGCACATTTTCACCCGCGTCTACTGAGCCTTGTTCTTCGAAGCGTAGCGTCAGCTCCATCAACGCGGCTTCAAGGGCCAGCTGATTTTCATACATTCTCTCAAGCACATCTGGCAGCGAATATTCCTGTTCCATATGAAGGCTCCAGTCGTAATCCCACAGACTAGATCCCTGCACGAGGATTTGCCCAATCGATGGCTATTTTTGGAACCAGGGCTGGGAAAAAGGTAATTTTGGTTAGGAGTGGTTGTAAATTCGCTGTAGCCCTCGTATTTCGTGGGCTGAGCGCATTACCTGGAGGGGTAATATTTGGTAATGGCAAAGGTAATATTCGGCCAAGTGCCCGGTTTTGCTGGGGATGGAGACGGCTAGAAATTACTTGATAAAAAGGTAATGACCTAACCTATAAATTACCAAATTATTACCTTTCTATATATTCATTAGGCTATTGAAATTAAAGGGTTTTTTCTTATTTTTCTGAGCGTATTACCAATATTACCTTTTTCCCACGCCTCAACATAAATTGGCCCCGATGACGTTTTTGGCCACCTCTAAACCCTCGCGCACTAACTTGGTGCAAAACCCATGGGACTACCATGGGACTAAAAATCCCTTTTTTTTGAAGAGCCGACACCGCTGCAGCCCGCGTAAACCGGGCACTTTGAAAATTTAGAGGGCGTTGCGGGTAGTTTCGAATCTCTCCTTCACCGCCAAATTCGATATAAACAAAACCCCTGGTTTCGAAAGAAACCAGGGGTTTTGTGCTTTCTGGGCTTGAAAATTTCCCGTTCTAGATCATGTACACGGCATGTCCAGCCGACGCCCAATGACATCCAGCAGATCGCAACCATCGCGTAGTGGAATTGAGCAGAGCAGGGCAAAGTCACTGAGCACGACGGCATCACTGCCTATTTCACTGCGTAGTGCGAGATTCTCAAGGACCTGGGTCACGGCGCGAAGTCGATAGGTCGCGGCGTCTAGCAGTATTTCCAGAGGAGCAGTTGTATCTACAAAAAGGGCGGGGGCAGCACTGTCGTTGCTGGTAAGAGCCATGTATTGGTTCATGAGTGGAACTCCGGTTGTCAGAGGATAGCAACCACTCATTTGTCGCCAAACAAAAGGGTGGCAGCTGTACGCAGGTTGGCGAACCGGGACAATCGGAAAAACCGGCAGACCCGAAGGTCTCCCACGCACAGCTACCGTTGAGCAGCTTATTGCGCACAGATGCATCCCGCAAACACGCCGGGACGTTTCTGTCGATTTATCGTCGAGTCGCCAAACCCGATCGCCATGTGGGCGACCGAGCGACTATAGGCTTGGCGATTTTGAAGTGGGAGGCTGATGTTTCTGAGCGGAGTGTAGGACTCTGCCTTGATTACTGAACAGGTAGTCAGGCGTGTCGGTGTTGAAGGTGATGAACTGGGCAGGGTTTGAAATTGCATTTGTGCTAGGGAAGTATTTTCTCTAGCATCCAGTTCATGGCTACCCTTCACGCTGAGCGAAACTGGAAAATAAAAATCTATCCCGACGACCACGCGCCGCCGCACTTTCACGTGCAGACGCCGGATGGCGAGTCCCTGGTTCAGATAGAAGGACTGGTGGTGCTCGGTACAGGCGCCGAGACAAAGGCATTGAAAGCAGCCCTGCTTTGGGCGAAAGCTCATATTGCTGATCTTGAGCGCGTATGGGATGAACAAAACCGGAGGAACTGACTTATGACCAGCAAGCTTCGCATCTCTGCTGTGCAACCAGTTGCCGGCAAGCATGCCCTTGAGATTGAGTGGAGTAACGGCAAGCGGCATACCGTTGATCTAGCCGATCATATAAATACCTTTCCCATCTTGAAGCCTCTTCTGGATTTGGCGCTATTTGGCCAGGTGGAAGTCGGTGAGTGGGGATTTGATGTGACGTGGGGTGACGACCTGGAACTGTCTGCCGTGACGCTTCACCGCTTGGCCTTGGAGCAGTCCGGTGAGGTAATGCTGACGCGGGATTTCAGGCGGTGGATGCTCAGTAACAACCTGTCCCTTTCCGCTGCGGCGGTAGAGCTTGGCTTCTCTCGCCGGACAATCACTGCGTATAGCAGTGGCGCGGCTTTGATTCCCAAACATGTAGGTTTGGCGTGCAAAGGCTGGGAGTACGAGCGTAAAGCTCACAACGGCGACCACGCTTGAACGAAGGCTGTTTTCAGGGCGGCGCTGAACGGCCTTGATACATTCCCTGAATACGCCACTCCTCAATGCCTATGCCGATGATGCACGTCCGGAAAATGCGCATGGCTATGCTTCATCGCACTGTGCACATGCACGTGGCTATGCGGCACCGCCGGGTCCCATTCAAAGTCATGCTCATGCTGGTGATGCTCATCATGCACGTGGCGATGCCCGTGTTCCGTCGCTTCATGCAGATGCTCGTGGGCATGCCGCTCTGTCAGGTGCAGCCACACGCCGATAGCCATCAACGCCGACGCGATCCAGAACGCGACGGTGACCGACTCGTCCATCACCCATAAGGCAACCGCAGCCCCGAGGAAGGGCGCTGTCGAAAAGTAGGCGCCGGTGCGGGCGCTGCCGAGCCCGCGGAGTGCCAGTATGAACAGGACCAAGCTGATGCCATAGCCGAGAAACCCGACCAGCAACACGGGCGCAAGTTGCACGGCGCTCGGGAGCTGCGCGCCGAGATAAAGCGCCAAGCTGCAATTCACCCATCCGGCAATCAAGCCCTTGGCGCCTGCGATAAACAGGGCGTCAGACGCGGATACCTTGCGCGTCAGGTTGTTGTCGATTCCCCAGCACAGGCAGGCCAGCGCAACGGCAAACGGTCCCGTCCAGTCCTGGCTGGTAGCGCCGCCGTCGGACCAGGACAGCACCACGCCGCCCAGCACAATGGCGAGCATACCGAGGACGATACGGCGGTCGGCGTTTTCCCTGAACACCAGCCAGGCGATCACCGCGGTCAGTACCGACTCGAGGTTGAGCATCAATGAAGCCGTGGCCCCGGCGGTGCGGGTGAGGCCGAACATCAGGGCGACGGGCCCGAGGATGCCGCCGAAGACTATGGCGCCGAGCAGCCAGGGCCATTCCGAGGGGGCCAATCCGCTAGGTTTCCAGCCGCGATCACGTATGCAGCGCACACCGGCCAGACCGATACCGCTGCCAAGATAGAGCAGGCCGGCGAGGAGTATGGGCGAGAGGCCAAGGCCCAGGCTTTTGGCAAGTGGGGTGCTGGCGCCGAACAGGGCGGCGGCCGCGAGGGCGTAAAGGATACTGAGGTTCATGGGCCATCCTCGAAGGTATGGCCCATGATACGTCGCGCACGGGCCTGAGCCCTGGCGATTTTGACTATTTCACAATCCTTTATTGCGCAGTTTTCAGCTTGACCACATCACCCGAGATCTTGGTGGTGTAACCGCTGAGCACCCAGGCCCAGAACCAGTTTTCTTGCACTTGGGTGTTGATCAACGCATCGCCACCCTTGGCCTTGATGGCCGCGTCCTGCGCGCGCACGAAACGGCTGTTCTGGCCGATTGGGATCAAGCCGAACAGCATGATGCCGGTGGCGCTGGCTTCACTGTGGCCCAAAACGGTGTATTGGCTGCTGTCGTAATGCGGGGATTTGATCGCGGTACCGGTGCAACCTGCAAGGGTGAAACCCAGAACTGCTGCTGCAACCACTTTACTGACGTACTTCACTGAATAACTCCATGAACTCAAGCCCGGGATCCAATTTCCCGGGGCGCGACACTCTAATCGCTCAGATGGCAGATTGAAATCCGCCAGCCAAAGGTTTCACTTTCATACCCGCACTTACGCCGAGGCTGACAGGCCGGACACCCGCACACCGGGGCGTGCTTGGCGCGTTCCCACGATTGATCGTGTGAAGTCAGATATGCAGCCACGCCAGGCTGCCCAGCACCACCGCCACACCCGCCGCCGCATAGGACATGTGCTTCAACCATTCTCGCCGCGTGAGCAAGGTAATCGCCGCCAACGAAATCGCGATCTGAATCGCCGTCATCGCCTGGGCCCAGCGGTGATGCTGGTGCAGTGCCTCTTCGGATTTCTGATCCCACTCTCGGGAGGTGGCCTCCAGTTTTTCGGCTTGTTTGCGCACGTCTTCCTTCTGGCTTTTGTAGCGCTGCACTTCGTCGTTGTAGTGCGCCGCATCGACGCCGGGGATGTGTGCGGCCAGTTCGGCGAGGTTTTGCCGGCTGGATTTGGCCTGGTAGTAATTCCACTGGTTGGCGGCTTCGGTCTTGATGATGGCGGCGTTGTTCTTGTCCATTGCCGCTTCGCTTTCGGTGGAGCCGGCCTGGTAGCTGAGCATGGCGCCGAGGGTGGCCATCAGGGCGGTCATCACGGCAATGCGGCTGGCGAAATTGTCACCGCGACCGTGGGCATGTTCGGTGGTGTGTTCGATGTGTTTTTCGTGGGGGCTGGGGACTTCGAAGGCTTCGGACATGGGGGCTTCTGCACACGGAATGTGGGAAGCCTGATTCTTTACCAGTGAAGCTGTCTCAAAGCTGTACGTAACGCTGCAAACCGGCCACCAATGCATCAAACATCACCCGACAGCGTGGGCTGTTGCGCAGGTCCTCGTGCATGGTCACCCAGGTGTCCAGTTTGAGCGCGAAAAACTGCGGCAGCACTCGCCGCAGGCGTGGGTCGCGCTTGGCCAGTTGCACTTGGCAGCCTCCGATCCCGGCACCGGCGCGGATCAGTGCCAGTTGTGCCAGGTCGCTGTCGCTGCAGAGGGCGAAGGCGCTGCGTTCGAAGCCCTTGATGGCCAGGCTGCGGATGAAGGCGTTTTCCTGGTCGAAGCCGATCACCGAATGGTTGGCCAAGTCTTGCATGTGCAGGGGCACGCCCCGTTGTTGCAGGTAATCATCACGGGCGTGCAGGCCGACTTCGATCAGGCCCACGCGCCGCGCCAGCAGTTGTTCCTGGCTGGGCCGGACCATGCGCACGGCGATGTCGGCTTCCAGTTGCAGCAGATCGCTGAGGCGGTTGGTCAGCACCAGTTCGACCCGCAGGTGCGGATGCTCGCGGCGTAATTGGGTGATGATCGGTGGCAGCAATTCCACGCCGACGACTTCACTCGCGGAAACCCGCACCACACCGCGCACCTCGTCACCGTGGGCGGAGGCGGCGCGCTCGAGGACGGCGGCGGTGCGTTCCATGGTTTCAGCGTGGGCGCGCAAGGTATGCGCCACCGCCGTCGGCAGCAGCCCTGTCGGTGAACGTGTGAACAGCACCACGTCCAACGCCGTTTCCAGCGCAGCGATATGCCGGCCCACCGTAGGCTGCGTGATGCCGAGCAGCCGCGCGGCCCCCGACAACGATCCTTCCTTGAGTACACCCAGGAACGACCGGTAAAGCTCCCAACCAATATTCGATGCCATGCATAAATGTATAGCGACTGGTGGGTCTTAGACAATTCCTCTATAGCCGGGTCCGGAACAGAATGCGCTCACCAACCAACGTGGGAGACTGTGATGAGCAAGGTTCTGGTATTGGGTGCAACCGGTGGCATTGGTGGCGAGGTCGCGCAGCAACTGGCGGCGGCGGGTTGGGACGTGCTTGCGTTGACCCGGGATGTCGACAAGGCCCGCCGGCGAAACCCAGGCCTCACTTGGCTCAAGGGCGACGCACTCGATCGGCAGCAAGTACTGGCGGCAGCGCGTGGTTGCGAGGTGATCGTCCATGCGGTCAACCCGCCGGGCTATCGCAATTGGGCCGGGCTGGTACTGCCGATGATCGACAACACCATCGCGGCGGCGATTGCCGAGGGTGCGACCATCGTGTTGCCGGGCACGGTGTATAACTTCGGGCCGGATGCGTTTGCGCTGCCGCATGAGGATGCGCCCCAGCACCCGCAGACGCGCAAAGGGGCGATCCGTGTGCAACTGGAGCAACGCTTGCTCGACGCCTCCCGCCAGGGGGCGCGGGTCTTGATCGTACGCGCCGGGGATTTTTTCGGCGCCCGTGCGTCCAATAACTGGTTTTCCATGGGGCTGATCAAACCCGGAAAACCGGTCGCCAAAGTGAGTTATCCGGGCGCGCGTGGCGTGATGCATCAGTGGGCCTATTTGCCGGACGTGGCGCGCACGATGCTCGAGTTGCTTGAGCGCCGTGCCACCCTTGAGGCGTTCGCCCGTTTTCACATGGAGGGTTTCGTCGATGCCGATGGCACACAGATGAGCGAGGCCATCCAGCGCGTGGTTTTGCGCAGGACGGGTCAGCAACCCCGCGTAGGCCGGTTCCCTTGGTGGCTGTTGAAGGTGGCGGCGCCCTTTGTCGTCACTTTCCGTGAGATGCAGGAGATGCGTTACCTCTGGCGCACCCCGTTGCGCATGGGCAATGAACGCCTGGTCGCGGTGTTGGGCAGGGAACCTCATACGCCGCTGGACCAGGCGGTGGAGGCCACATTGGACGGTTTGGGCTGCCTGTCTGAGCCCGCCTGATCAAGCGCATCTACACCGCGAGGTTGAACAGCTCCACTGCCGTTCCCTGCGCCGTTGCAGTGCGGGCGGTCATGGCAAAGGGTTGCCTGCCGACAAGCGTGGCCGTTATTGTGCTGAATCCTTTTAGTCCTTCCTCCAGGTTCTGTTGTGATGAATGCACCGCTTAGCGCTGTCGGTCCGATCAAGGCCGTGATATTCGATATGGACGGGTTGTTGCTGGACACTGAGGGCATCTACACCGAAGTGACGCAGATCATCGCCGAACGCTACGGCCGAACCTATGACTGGGGTATCAAGCAGCACATCATTGGCCGCGGCGCCCAGGACCTGGCCGATTATGTGGTCAAGGCGCTGGACCTGCCGATCACACCGGCGCAGTTCCTGACCATCCGTGAACCGCTGATGAGCGAGCGTTTCCCCAAAGCTTTGGGCATGCCCGGTGCGGAAGCGCTGGTGCGGCATTTGAAAGCACACCATATTCCGATTGCCGTGGGCACCAGTTCGTCGCGTAATTCGTTTGGCCACAAGACCACGCTGCACCGCGAGTGGTTTGCTCTGTTCGACACCATCGTCACGGCCGATGACCCGGAAGTCGGCGCCGCCAAACCGGCTCCCGACATCTTCCTCACCGCCGCCCGCCGCCTGGGCGTCGCGCCCGAGGATTGCCTGGTATTCGAAGATTCGCCGTTCGGCGTTACCGCCGCGAAAGCCGCACATATGACCGCCATCGCCGTGCCGGATGAAGCCATGGCTGACAGCAAGTACCAGCATGCTGACCAGATCATTCGCAAACTTGCAGACTTCGATCTCGCCGCCTATGGCCTACCGCCGATGTCCTGAACAAACACGATCAAATAGTGTGAGAGGGGGCATGCCCTGATGCCAGTCAGTTAAGGATTAACGCGGTCATTGTGGGAGGGGGCTTGCTCCCGATGGCGGTGGTTCAGTCACCAGATACAGTGACTGACACATCGCCATCGGGAGCAAGCCCCCTCCCACAGTGGTTTAAGCGCTGAAACCACCATCGATAGTCAGACTGGCGCCTGTGATATAGCCGGCTTCCGGCCCGGCAAGATAAGCGACAAAGCTGGCAATCTCTTCCACATGCCCATACCGACCCACCGCCATCAACCCGATCAGGCTTTCTGCAAAATCACTGTTCGCCGGGTTCATGTCGGTGTCCACCGGCCCAGGCTGCACGTTGTTGACGGTGATGCCACGCGGCCCCAGGTCCCGTGCCAGCCCTTTGGTCAGCCCCACCAACGCTGATTTGCTCATGGCATACGGCCCGCCACCGCCAAACGGCATGCGCTCGGCGTTGGTGCTGCCGATGTTGATCACGCGGCCACCGTCTTTCATGTGTTTGGCGGCTGCCTGAGTGGCGATAAACACGCTGCGCACGTTGATCGCCAGGGTCTGGTCGAAATCTTCCAGCTTGAACTCTTCCAGCGGCCCGATGGCCAGCACGCCGGCGTTGTTCACCAGGATGTCCAGGCCGCCGAACGCTGCGACGGTGGTGTCGACCGCCTGGCGTATCGCCGTGGCATCGGCGCTGTCGGCATGAATCGCCAAGGCCTTGCCGCCTTCGCTGATCACGCTGTTCTGCAATGCTTGCGCCTTGTCAGCCGAGCTGACGTAGGTAAAGGCAACGGCTGCACCTTGCGCGGCGAGGCGCTTGACGATGGCGGCGCCGATGCCGCGGGAACCGCCTTGGATCAAGGCAACTTTGCCGCTGAGGTTTTGTGTGGTCATGTCGATCTCCGAGCTGTTCAAGGCGGAATGCCTTGTGGTTGGAAGCGAGTATCGGCCTGGGCCATCGCGCCCGGTAGACCGTGATTGCTATAGTCTGTGTAAACCAAAAGTTTAGAGTGGGGCGATATGGAGAGCTTTGGCGGTATCGAATGCTTTGTGCGCAGCGCTGAAGGCGGCAGTTTTGCCGAAGCCGCCCGACATCTGAGCCTGACCCCGGCGGCGGTGGGCAAAAGTGTTGCCAAGCTGGAAGCGCGCCTGGGTGTGCGCTTGTTCCAGCGCAGCACCCGGCGCCTGACCTTGACCGAAGCCGGCCAGCTGTTTCTCGAAGAAGTCGGCGCCAGCCTCACCACTATTCAAAATGCCGTGGCCAACCTGGCCAGTGCGCAGGGGCGCCCGGTGGGCACGCTCAAGGTCAGCATGGGCACGGTGTTCGGTAATCGGTACGTGGTGCCGTTGCTGGGCAAGTTCATGCAGCGCTTTCCGGATATCAGGCCGGACTGGCATTTTGATAACCGCCAAGTCGATCTGATCGGCCAGGGTTTTGACGCGGCGATCGGCGGTGGATTCGAATTGCCCCAAGGGGTGGTCGCACGCAAGCTCACGCCGGCCCATCGGGTGCTGGTGGCGGCGCCGGCCTACCTCGCACAGTGCCCGCCCGTTTTGCATCCCGAAGATCTGGCGAGTTGCAGCGGCATCTTGATCCGTTCGCCGCAGACTGGCCGCGTACGCTCTTGGCAACTCACCAGTCGGGAGCGCGAGCACCGCCCGCTGGTGCTCAAGCCCGGCATGACCATGAGCGACTCCGAGGCGGCGTGCTGCGCCAGTGCCCAAGGTTTAGGCATTGCGCTGGTGAGCATGCCGATGGCAGTGCCGTTCCTCGACAGCGGTGAGGTGGTGCGGGTACTGCCTGATTGGTACGTCGACGACGGCAACATTTCACTCTATTACGCCGAACACAAACTGCTGCCCGGCAAGACCCGGGTATTTGTGGATTTCATCATCGAGCAGTTTGCCGAGCAGGGGCTGGGGCAAAGGTTCAGCGCAGTCTGAATGTGGGGCTTGCTCCCGATGGATTGCGCAGCAGGCCCAGCCCTTTCAAACCCTAAGCAGGGGCCGCTTCGCGGCCCATCGGGAGCAAGCCCCCCTACAGTGACAGCGTTAAGCCTCCACTGACGGGCATCAGGACCGGCCCGGCCAGCCAATCACTTTCTTCGGTCGTGGCGTTGCGTAGGTGCGGATCTTCGACGTCGACAAACCCAGGCGCACCAGCGACTCGGCAATGGTCACCGCCGCTGTCACGCCATCCACCACCGGTACGCCCGTGCGCCGGCGAATCTGTTCGTCCAGCCCGGCCATGCCGCCGCAACCCAGGCAGATCACCTCGGCCTTGTCCTCACTGATGGCCAGTTCCGATTGACGCACGATGGCCTCCATCGCGGCCAACGGGTTTTCTTCCAGCTCCAATACCGCCATGCCACTGGCTCGCACCGAGGCGCAACGCTGGTACAAGCCTGCGAGTTTCAGGCGGTCTTCGATCAGCGGCACGGTGCGGTCCAGGGTGGTCACCACTGAATAGGCGTGGCCCAGGAACATCGCAGTGCTGGCCGCCGCTTCGGTGATGTCCACCACCGGCACATTCAGCAACTCCTGCAAGCCTTCACGGCCGTGCTCGCCGTAACCGGCCTGAATCACCGCATCGAACGGCTGGTCGTAGGCCATCACCCGATCCATCACGGCAATGGCCGCCAGGTAACTTTCAAAATTGCCTTCTACCGATTCTGCGCCGAAGTAGGGGGTGAGCCCGACGATCTCGGTGCCGGGCGAAGCCACGGCCCGCGCCTGTTGGGCGATGGTGTCGGTGATGGATTCGGTGGTGTTGACGTTGACCACGAGGATACGCATGGAGTGTCCTTGATTAGTGACTGACGTTATCGACTGCAATGCTTTCGCCGCTGACATCGGCGTAGAACGCTTGGCGCTTGGCGATCAGCCGGTACAGCAACCCTGCAATACCGGCGCCAAACAACCAGGAAAACGGCGCGACACTGGCGAAACCAGGCAACAGCGCCAGCAGAATCGCGATCACCGCCGCAGGCACAAACGCCGCCACTGCGCGCAAATTGACCCCGTGGCTGTAGTAATAAGCACCGTTGGGATCTTCGCTGTACAGCTGCAGCACATCCACCCGGCTTTTACGGATCAGCCAGTAATCGACCATGATCACCCCGTACAACGGCCCCAGCAGCGCACCCAGGCCGGAGAGGAAATACACAATCACCAGCGGGCTGTTGTAGAGGTTCCACGGCAAGATCAGCACCGCCACGGTGGCGCTGATCAACCCGGCGCGACGGAAGTTCAGGTACTTGGGCGCCAGGTTGCTCAGCACGAAGGCCGGTGCCACGAAGTTGGCCATGATGTTCACCGCCACAGTGACGATCAGGAAAGCCAGGCAGCCCAGCACCAGGAAGAAGGTATTGGGGATGGCGGCGATGATTTCGGTGGGGCTTTCGATCACGCGGCCATTGAGTTGGAATTGGCCGCCGCACAGCAGCACGGTGATCGCCGCGAATACCAGGATGTTCACCGGCAAGCCCCAGAAGTTGCCCACCAGGATGGTCTTGCGGCACGGTGAAGAGCGGGCGAAGTCGCAGAAATTAAGGATCAGCGTGCCATAGATGGACAGCCACAACGCGCCGCCGGCAAAGATATTGCGCCACATCTCGCCGCCGCTCAGCGGCTCGCGGATCGACCAGGCGATATCACCTGCGGTCTGGAAATACATCCAACCGGCCAATGAGGCAACGGTCACCAGGATCACCGGCCCGGCGAAGGCTTCGTAGCGACGTACCATTTCCATGCCATACGCCAGGATCGCCAACTGCACGAACCAGATCGTCACGAAACACACCCAGCCCAGGGTGGACAAGCCGAGGATCGAGTTGTGGTCATAGTCGGCAAAGCCTGGATGAATCGCCGACAGCAACACGCGGAAGACCACCGACGCCAGGTAGGTCTGGATACCGAACCAGGCAATCGCAATGACGGCGCGAATCAGCGCGGGGATCTGTGCGCCATGGATACCGAAGCTGATACGGCTGATCACCGGAAACGGCACACCGGTCTTCTGCCCCATAAACCCTGACAAGTTCATGAAGAAGTACACCAGCGCCGCGCCGATACCCAGGGATAACAGGATCTGCCAGCCGCCGAGCCCCAGCGCATACAGGCCGATGGCGAATGAATAGTTGGCGATGTTGTGCACATCGTTGGTCCACAGCGCAAAAATGCTGTAGCGCCCCCAGCGTCGGCCTTCGCGCTTGGTGGGTGCCAGGTCTTGGTTGTGCAGGCGCGGGCTGAGCACCAGGGGGCCAGGGCTTGTAGCCTCGGGTTTCAGGGCGGAGGAGGGCAGATCCAGTGCGATGTTATTCGAAAGACTTGTACGCATTCCGGCAGGCTCCAGCGCATCTGCGAGCGAGCCGCGGATGGCAAAGTGTATGTATGATTTGTATTTATTGTATACAAAACCTATTTCACCTTAAGCCACATGCGTGCCAGTTTTCGATCTATTAAACGGCCGTCTAATTTCGTTTTTATATGTATTTTTGATAACTATCTGAATTTTAATGGATATAAATTGACCATTTGAACAGGTATTTATTTTTGAAGGCAGGAGGAAGCTGATTCAGATCGACATAATGCATAGGAGTGGGTGTTACGTTTTGGTGCTTCGATGAAAAATATGCACACATAAATGGCACCGATCGTTACATCTGTGTGTACATTTTCATGAATAGCACAAAACAAATGTGGGAGGGGGCTTGCTCCCGATAGCGGTGTGTCAGTAACCAGCAATCTGGCTGAACCACCGCTATCGGGAGCAAGCCCCCTCCCACAGTCTTTTTTACAGCATCAGCTTCATGCCTTGCTGATGATATTCCCCGCATGCAGCCCGCATTCCTTCTGGGTTGCCTCCTCCCACCACCAGCGGCCTTCGCGCTCATGTTGGTTAGGCAGTACGGGGCGGGTGCAGGGCTCGCAGCCGATGCTGATGAAACCGCGCTCATGCAGGCTGTTGTACGGCAGCTCCAGCATGCGGATGTAACCCCAGACCTCCTCGCTGGTCATCTGCGCCAGCGGGTTGAACTTGTACAGGGTGCGCTCCGGTGTGGAAAACGCGCTATCGATTTCCAGCGCCGCCACCTGGCTGCGGGTGCCGGGGCTCTGGTCGCGACGCTGGCCGGTGGCCCAGGCGCTCACGCCGGCGAGTTTACGGCGCAGCGGCTCGATCTTGCGCACGCCGCAGCATTCGCCATGGCCGTCCTTGTAGAAGCTGAACAGGCCCTTTTCCTTGACGAAAGGTTCCAGCTTGCTCTGATCGGGCGAAATCAATTCGATGTCGATCTTGTAGAACTCGCGCACCTGCTCGATGAACCGGTAGGTCTCCGGGTGCAGGCGGCCCGTGTCGAGGCTGAAGACCTTGACGTTCTTGTTCAGCTTCCAAGCCATATCGACCAGCACCACATCCTCGGCACCGCTGAAGGAAATCCACAGGTCATCGCCGAACTGGCTGAACGCCAGCTTGAGAATATCCTGGGCGGATTTGTTGGCATAAGTCGCGGCGAGTTCGGCGACGTCGAAGGCTTGGTTCATCAGGACGGTTCCTACAGGTCAGTGGCGCTGAGCGCTCTATAGGGGAGTGATGGTATCAAATCCACCCTGCGTTGCGGCGACGGGCTTGAGTCGCTAGAGTTCGGCAGTCCTTGTACTCGCTCAACTTATAACAACCAACGGGAGTGTCTTGTGGAAATTGCCTGTCTTGACCTGGAAGGGGTGCTGGTTCCGGAAATCTGGATCGCCTTCGCCGAAAAAACCGGTATTGAATCCCTGCGGGCCACCACCCGCGACATTCCCGACTACGACGTGCTGATGCAGCAACGCCTGCGGATCCTCGACGAACACGGGCTCAAGCTCGCCGACATCCAGGCAGTGATCGCCACGCTCAAGCCCCTGGACGGCGCCATCGAGTTCGTCAACTGGCTGCGTGAGCGTTTCCAGGTGGTGATCCTGTCAGACACTTTCTACGAATTCTCCCAGCCGCTGATGCGCCAACTGGGGTTCCCGACCTTGCTGTGCCACCGCCTGATCACTGATGAAAATGACCGGGTAGTGAGCTACCAACTGCGCCAGAAAGACCCCAAGCGCCAGTCGGTACTGGCCTTCAAAAGCTTGTACTACCGCGTGATTGCCGCAGGTGACTCCTACAACGACACCAGCATGCTGGGCGAAGCGGACCGTGGGATTCTATTCCATGCGCCGCAAAACGTGATTCGTGAGTTCCCGCAGTTCCCGGCGGTGCATACGTTTGAGGATTTGAAGAAAGAATTTATCAAGGCGTCGAATCGGGCGTTGAGCCTGTAACGACACCCTCGATCAGGCGTCTGCCAGCAAACTCTCATAGGGAATGCGCAAGCCTTCATGCAGGCGTTTGATCATTGACAGGCTGAGCTTACGCTTGTGGTTCAGCACCTCAGACACCCGCCCACTGGTGCCGATAAAGGGCTCCAGGTCGCGGGCGGTCATGCCAAGTTGTTCCATGCGAAACCTGATGGCCTCCACTGGGTTGGAAGGCGGCATGGGATAATGTTCTGCCTCGTATTTTTCGACGAGTATTGCGAGGATTTCCAGCTCGTCTCCCGCCGGTGAGCCGTTTTCAGCTCCCCAGAGTTGTTCAATACGCGTAAGCGCAGCGGTCAGGTCTTCCTGAGAATGAATAGGTTTGATGTTCATCACACGGTCTCCGCGTTGATCTGGTCGTACTGCGCGTGGGTTCCTACGAAACGTATGAACCCCAGCTGACGCTGATAATCGATCGCCATGATCACTCGATACTTGTTGCCGCCCACGTTGAAAACAACCCTGCCACCTTTGAGAATACTCGCTGTTCTGAGCTCTGCTTTGAGTGCTTGGGGTGTCGGGTAAATGGCCTTCTCCATATGACGAAACAGTTCGACCAGTGGCGTTTTGGCATCGTTATACGCTGGGTGGCTTTCCCAGAATACCCGTAAGGTTGATAGAGCGATTATCCGCATCGCTGACACCTCCCAATTTGGGAGATGATAGGTGGGGTCAGGTTGGGATGCAATCTCGGAAATGATTTCTGGCGAGTGTTTAATCGCTTCATGTGATCCTTCACAGACGGCGGTTGGACGGTCAGAGCTGGACGCTAACCTGCAACTCGCACCCGGTCCACGGGTGTTCTGATTCAGATTTTTTCTTGCCGGGATCTTTTCTTTCGAGACGCTGGGTTGGCCGGGACGCTAAAGGTTTTCCAACGTTTGCAGCAACACCCGCACCTTCGTCAGCGATTCCTGATACTCCGCCTCCCACTCTGAATCAGCGACTATCCCGCCGCCGCCCCAGCAGCACACCTGCCCGTCCTTGACCAGCAGGCTGCGGATGGCGATGGAGCTGTCCATCTCGCCACGCACGTCCAGGTACATCAGTGAACCGCAGTACAAACCGCGCCGCGTCGGTTCCAGTTCGTCGATGATCTGCATGGCGCGGATCTTCGGAGCGCCGGTGATGGAGCCGCCGGGGAAGCTGCCGGCGATCAGGTCGAGGGCGTCTTTGTCGTCGGCCAGCACCCCTGTGACGCTGCTCACCAAATGGTGCACGTTGGGGTAGCTTTCCAGGCTGAACAACTCCGGTACTTTCACCGAGCCGATGCGGCAGGTGCGGCCGAGGTCGTTGCGCAACAGGTCGACGATCATCAGGTTTTCGGCACGGTCCTTGGGGCTGGCCAGCAACTCGGCGGCGTTGGCGGCGTCGTCTTCGGGCGTCAAGCCGCGGGGGCGTGTGCCTTTGATCGGGCGGGTTTCGACCCGGCGTTCGCTGATGTGCACAAAACGTTCGGGCGACAGGCTCAGTACCGCGCCATCGTCCGGCAGGCTCTGGAAACCGGAGAAGGGCGTCGGGCAGGCTTGGCGCAGCGCACAATAAGCAATCCACGGGTCGCCAGCGCAGGAGGCCCGGAAGCGCTGGGTGAAGTTGACTTGGTAGCAGTCGCCGGCCTGGATGTAATCCTGGATGCGCACGATGGCCTGCCGGTACGCCTCGGCGTTGAGGTCGGGCGCCATGGGCCCCTGCAGCGTGAAGGGCGCCCCTGGCTCGGCCACCGGTTGGCCGAACAGCGTGATCAAGCGTTGTTGCTCGCTGTCGGCCAATGTCGGATGGAATACAAGCTGGCTGGTTTGTGCCTGATGATCGCTGATCAACGCCCAGGCATACAGGCCGAAGCGCGCATCCGGCAGGTGCAAGTCATCCGCCGCAAGGTGCGGCATTGGCTCCAGGTGCCGACCAAAGTCATAGCTCAGGTAGCCGATCAGCCCGCCGGTAAAGGGCAGTTCATAACCGGCAGGCAGATCCGCCCGACCCAGTTGCGCAAGGTTTTCCCGCAAACGCTGCAGGAAACCGTCACCACGTTCGTCAGGTAATACCGTCAGCGTCGCTTGCGGCCAAGCGCTGAGCAGATCATAGCGCCCACGCTCGGCCGCAGGTCGGCCGCTGTCCAGCAGCACGGCCCCAGGCGCGTGGCGAATCGCCGCAAAATACTCGGCGGGGTTGGCCCGGTAGGGCAGTGGGTGTACGGAACAAGTCAGCATTTAGCCTTCAACCGGTGGGATATGCCCAAACATTTCCTGCACGATTTTCACCCGCTCCTGCGGGGTTTCCGTCACGCCGGCCGACTTCAATGCTTCCAGCCGCGCCTCTACCGCATGGGTGCGCTGGGTCAGGCCGCAGTCGTTGGCGATCTGGATATTCAGCCCTGGCCGGGCATTGAGCTCAAGGATCAGCGGGCCTTTTTCCTGGTCCAGCACCATGTCCACGCCGATATAACCCAGCCCGCACAACTCATAGCAGCTGGCGGCGAGTGTCATGAAACCGTCCCAGTAGGGCAGTTGCACACCGTCCACGGCATTGGTGGTATCGGGGTGTTTGGTGATGATGTTGTTCAGCCAGGTACCGCGCAGGGTCACGCCGGTCGCCAGGTCGACGCCGACGCCGATCGCGCCCTGGTGCAGGTTGGCCTTGCCGCTCGACTGGCGAGTGGGCAAGCGCAGCATGGCCATGACCGGGTAGCCCATCAGCACGATGATGCGGATATCCGGCACGCCTTCGTAGCTGATGCTTTTGAAGATCTGGTCGGGCACCACGCGGTATTCGATCAAGGCGCGATCGCGGTGGCCACCCAGGGAATACAGGCCGGTGAGGATGCTGGAAATCTGATGTTCGATTTCCTCATGGGTCAGCAACCTGCCGGATACCGTGCGATAGCGCCCTTCAAAGCGGTCGGCGACCACCAGGATGCCGTCACCGCCGGCGCCCTGGGCCGGCTTGATCACGAAGTCGCTGCGCCCATCGAGAATCTCGTCGAGCTTGTCGATTTCCTTTTCGGTGGAAATGATCCCGTACATTTCCGGCACATGGATGCCGGCGGCGATAGCGCGCTCCTTGGTGATGATCTTGTCATCCACAATCGGATACAGGCTGCGCTTGTTGTACTTGAGCACATAGTCGGCGTTACGCCGGTTGATGCCCATGATCCCCCGCGCCTCCAGGGCCTTCCAGGTTTTCCAGAAGCCGAACATTATGAATCAGCCTTGAGGAAGGCCTTGAAACGCACCAGTTCGGTCAGGCGGTAGCCGCGATAACGCCCCATGGCCAGCATGAAACCCACCAGAATCAACAGGATCGCCGGGAAGGTGAACACGAAGTAGATCAGTTCCGGCACGCTCATGATCAGGTGCGCCAGGGTTGCGGCGAACAGTGTGCCGATCGCCACTTTCAATGCATGGGTGGCGCCGCGCTCTTCCCAGGTGATCGACAGGCGTTCGATGGTCATGGTCAGAATCACCATCGGGAACAGCGCCACCGACAGCCCGCGTTCCAGCCCCAGTTTGTGACTGAACAGGCTGATGGCCGCGATCAGCACCACCACGAAGGTCAGCACCACCGACAGCCTGGGCAGCATCTGCAGTTTCAAGTGTTCCAGGTACGACCTGAGCGACAGGCCCAGCGCCGTGATGATCGTGAACAATACAATGCCGAAGCCCAACTGCGTCTCGCGGAACGCCAGCGCGATCAGCACCGGGGTAAAGGTGCCCAGGGTCTGCAGGCCGATCAGGTTGCGCAGGATAAGGATCACCAGTACGCCGATTGGGATCATCACCATGATCATGAAGGTCTGCTGGGTTTGCAGCGGCAGCCCGTACAGTGAGTATTCGAGGAAGTTGGCGTCGGTGTTCTCATCGGTCAGCTTGGCCAGGCGAATGGCGTTCATTTCGCTGTTGTTCAGGCTGAAGGTCACGGCGGCTTTCTTGCCACCCTCTACCGTGATCAGGTTTTCATCGCCGGTCCACCACAGCAGGCGGTCGGCCGGCAGGCCCTGTTCGCCGGTTTCCGGGTTGAAGTACAGCCAGTCATTGCCATTGAAACTGCGCAGCCACAGCTCCGGGGTCTGCGGTTGGTCGGCCACCAGGCGCAGGGTGTGCACCTTTTCGATCGGCACGTGGGCAATCGACAGCAGCAGCTCGACGATCTTGGCCTTGTGCGGTGTCGACGGGTCGCCGGCCAGCAGCAGCTTCACGTTATCGTCGTTGAGGTTGTTGGTGCGCTTGATGGCCTCGCCGATAAACGTCTCGACGTCGGCCGAGTGCTGGCGGATCGGCGCGAGCAAGGCTTCGGCGGCGATCTTTTCCGGGCCTTCCACGGCAATGCTGTCGCGGAAGGTCGGGCCCTTGACCTTGAGCTTTTCGCCGCTGTAGCGCTTGGTCAGCACCAGGCGGTAGTACAGGGTTTGCTTGCCCTTGGCCCGGCGTGCCGACCAGGTCACCTTGCGGTTGCCATCGGTACGGTTGACGCTCACCCCATAGTTGTTCGAGATGAAGCTTTCATTGAGGCTGACGAAGTCGCGGCTCAGCGGCGGCACAAACATCGAGATTTTGACCGGGTCCTTGGGGTTGGCGACGAACTCGACCTTGGCGTCGATGTTCCACAAGTCGTCAGTGGCGTCCTCGGTCACCGGGATACCCAACACGAAAATCTGGTAGGCGGTGACCGAAATACCCAGCACCACCAGAATGGTGATCAGGATTTTCAGGTGCAGGGTCAGAGAGCGCATTCGGTTTACTCGGCGGTATAAGCGTCGGCGGCGCAGGCAGGTTTGCCCGCTGCGTATTTGAGACTGGGGTCGACCAGCGCATCAAAGCGTTTCAACGCTTCGGAGCCGATCAGCAGCGGATATTGGAATGCGCTGCGGTCAGTCAAGTTCACTTCGATGCTGCGTATCGTGGTGCCCATGCAGACATCCAGGGCTATCACCGGGCGGGCGGTGTAGTGCTTGTCCTCATCGGGTGAGTAGTCACCGGCGCGGCGCTTGATCTTGCTGACGCGGGCCAGGGGCAGTTCGATGGGGTGGGAATGGGCGGTGTCGATAGCCAGGTAAAAGCGCACCCAGGACTCGCCATTGCGCTTGAAGCGCTTGATATCGCGGGCGCTGAGCGACGCGGTCTTGGCGCCGGTATCGAGTTTGGCCGCCACTTCCAGGTCGATCCCGGTCAGCTTGGCGTATTCATTCAGGCCATACACGGTCTTCTCGGCGCCAGCGCCAAGACCCGATACGCACATCAGGCAAATCAATAGAAGGAAGGGCTTGAGTCTCATAAATCCTGAGGCGGTGCCATGCGATGTTCAATTCAAGGCGACTGGCATTGCTGCGCAAACTCCCTCGTGCGCCGTTTCATCAGGAGATGTCAGGCGAAAGCGGCGGGCATTCTAACATGATGCTTTTGCGACGCCAGCGCTGGCAGGCGGCCATGCCCCTGGAAGGGGCGGCAGGGGTTATTAGACGATTGTCGACAATGTGTATTTATTCTTTGACTATCAGGGGCTGATTAGCTAGTTTTTGCGGCATTGCTTTTAAAGGTGTCGACAATATGCTGGATCAACTGGAAAGCCCAGTGATGGCGCAAGACGATTCCCAGACCATGTCCGAGAACGTCTTCCGGCGTATCCAGGCCGCCATCGTCAAGGGTGAGATCGCCCCGGGCAGCAAGATCTCCGAACCGGAACTGGCGCGCACCTATGGCATCAGTCGTGGCCCGCTGCGTGAGGCGATCCACCGCCTGGAAGGCCAGCGCCTGCTGGTGCGTGTGCCGCATGTCGGCGCCCGGGTGGTGTCCCTGAGCCATGCCGAGCTGATCGAACTCTATGAAATCCGCGAGTCCCTCGAGGGCATGGCCTGTCGCCTGGCCGCCGAGCGCATGACCGACGCCGAAATCGAGGAGTTGCGCCAGGTACTGCACACCCATGAACGCGACGAAGCCTTCCAGGCCGGCCTCGGTTATTACCAGCAGGAAGGCGACTTCGACTTTCATTACCGGATCATCCAGGGCGCCGGCAACCGCACCCTGACCCAAATGCTCTGCGGCGAGCTGTACCAGTTGGTGCGCATGTACCGCATCCAGTTCTCCGCGACGCCCAATCGTCCACGCCAGGCTTTTGCCGAGCATCACCGCATTCTTGACGCGATCGCCGATCGTGACGGTGAACTGGCGGAGTTGTTGATGCGCCGTCATATCGGTGCCTCCAAACGCAACATCGCCCGTCACTTTCCAGACACTACCCCCTAACGAGGTGAGTCATGAGTTCCACTAACAACAGCACTCCAGGCCAGCGTTTCCGTGACGCGGTCGCCAGCGAACAGCCTTTGCAGGTGGTCGGCGCGATCAACGCCAACCACGCCCTGCTGGCCAAGCGCGCCGGCTTCAAGGCGATCTACCTGTCAGGTGGCGGGGTGGCTGCCGGATCCCTGGGCGTACCGGACTTGGGGATTACCGGCCTGGATGACGTGCTGACCGACGTGCGCCGCATCACCGATGTGTGCGACTTGCCGCTGCTGGTGGACGTGGACACCGGTTTCGGGTCCTCGGCGTTCAACGTGGCGCGCACCGTCAAGTCGATGATCAAGTTCGGCGCGGCGGCCATCCATATCGAAGACCAGGTGGGCGCCAAGCGCTGCGGCCATCGTCCGAATAAAGAAATCGTGTCCCAGCAGGAAATGGTTGACCGCATCAAGGCCGCCGTGGACGCGCGCACCGACGACAGCTTCGTGATCATGGCGCGCACCGATGCGCTGGCGGTGGAAGGTCTGGAGTCCGCCCTGGAGCGTGCCGCCGCCTGCATCGAGGCCGGTGCCGACATGGTGTTCCCGGAAGCCATCACTGAGCTGGAGATGTACAAGCTGTTCGCCTCCCGTGTGAAGGCCCCGATCCTGGCTAACATTACCGAGTTCGGCGCGACGCCGTTTTACACCACCGAACAGTTGAAATCTGCCGATGTTTCCATCGTGCTGTACCCGCTCTCGGCCTTCCGCGCCATGAACAAGGCCGCCGAAAACGTCTACACCGCGATCCGTCGCGACGGTACCCAACAGAACGTGATCGACACCATGCAAACCCGCATGGAGCTTTACGATCGCATCGACTACCACACCTTCGAGCAGAAGCTCGACGCGTTGTTTGCCGCGAAAAAGTAAAGCGGCATGCCTCCCTAATAAATTCAAGATTGGAGAACGAACATGGCTGAAGCAAAAGTACTGAGTGGCGCCGGCCTGCGTGGCCAGGTCGCCGGGCAGACCGCACTGTCTACCGTGGGCCAGGCCGGTGCCGGCCTGACCTATCGCGGCTACGATGTGCGCGAGCTGGCCGCCGAGGCGCAGTTTGAAGAAGTCGCCTACCTGCTGCTGTACGGCGAGTTGCCGAGCAAAGCCGAATTGGCCGCCTACAGCGCCAAGTTGAGCAAGCTGCGTGACCTGCCGCAAGCCCTCAAGGAAGTGCTGGAGCGTATCCCCGCCGATGCCCATCCGATGGACGTGATGCGCACCGGTTGCTCGTTCCTGGGCAATATCGAGCCGGAGAAGGATTTCAGCGTGCAGCGCGACGTCACTGACCGCCTGCTCGCCGCTTTCCCGGCGATCATGTGCTACTGGTATCGCTTCAGCCACGACGGCCAACGCATCCACTGCGTAACGGACGAGCCGACCATCGGTGGTCACTTCCTGCACCTGTTGCACGGCAAGAAGCCCAGCGACCTGCACGTCAAAGTGATGAACGTGTCGCTGATCCTGTATGCAGAGCATGAGTTCAACGCGTCGACCTTCACTGCCCGCGTATGTGCGTCGACCCTGTCCGACCTGTATTCCTGCGTCACGGCGGCCATCGGTTCGTTGCGCGGCCCGCTGCACGGGGGGGCCAACGAAGCGGCGATGGAAATGATCGAGCGTTTTTCGTCCGCGCAGGATGCCGTCGAAGGCACCCTCGGCATGTTGGCGCGCAAGGACAAGATCATGGGCTTCGGCCACGCGATCTACAAAGACAGCGACCCGCGTAATGAAGTGATCAAGGGCTGGTCGAAAAAGCTGGCTGACGAAGTGGGCGACACCGTGTTGTTCCCGGTGTCCGAAGCCATCGACAAAACCATGTGGGAGCAGAAGAAGCTGTTTCCCAACGCCGACTTCTACCATGCCTCGGCCTACCACTTCATGGGGATCCCGACCAAGCTGTTCACCCCGATCTTCGTCTGCTCGCGCCTGACCGGCTGGGCCGCGCATGTGTTCGAGCAGCGTGCCAACAACCGCATCATCCGTCCAAGCGCCGAATACATAGGCGTCGAACAGCGCAAGTTCGTGCCAATCGAACGTCGCTGAATGGGAGATTGGCGGTCCTGAATGGGTAACCGGATCAAATGTGGGAGGGGGCTTGCTCCCGATAGCGGTGGGTCAGCTACAGATGTATCGACTGACAGTCCACCTTCGCGAGCAAGCCCGCTCCCACATTTGGATCTCATTCCAATTCCGGATGCACGCCGGTTCTCCTTTTGTAGCCACCGTGACCGAGTCCTGACGATGAACACTGAATTTCGCAAACCGCTACCCGGCAGTCGCCTGGATTACTTCGACGCTCGTGCGGCAGTCGATGCAATCAAGCCTGGCGCCTACGCCACCTTGCCTTATACCTCCCGCGTACTCGCCGAGAACCTGGTGCGCCGCTGCGATCCGGCCACCCTCAACGCGTCCCTGGGCCAGTTGATCGAACGCCGGCGCGACCTCGATTTTCCCTGGTTCCCCGCGCGCGTGGTGTGCCACGACATCCTCGGCCAGACCGCCCTGGTCGATCTTGCCGGCCTGCGCGATGCCATCGCCCAGCAAGGCGGCGATCCGGCCCAGGTGAACCCGGTGGTGCCGACTCAACTGATCGTCGACCACTCCCTGGCCGTCGAAGCCGGTGGTTATGATCCGCAGGCATTCGAAAAAAACCGCACCATCGAAGACCGTCGCAACGAAGACCGTTTCCACTTTATCGAGTGGACCAAGAAGGCGTTCAAGAACGTCGATGTGATCCCGCCAGGCAACGGCATCATGCACCAGATCAACCTGGAGAAAATGTCTCCGGTGATCCAGGTGCGCGACGGCGTGGCGTTCCCGGACACTTGCGTCGGCACTGACAGTCATACGCCGCACGTCGACGCACTGGGCGTGATCGCCATCGGCGTCGGCGGCCTTGAAGCCGAAAGTGTGATGCTGGGCCGCGCCTCATGGATGCGCCTGCCGGAAAGCGTCGGCGTCGAACTGACCGGCAAGCTGCAACCGGGCATCACCGCCACCGACATGGTGCTGGCGCTGACCGAGTTTCTGCGTAAACAGAAGGTCGTGGGGGCGTGGCTGGAATTCTTCGGTGAAGGGGCTTCGGCGCTGACCCTGGGCGACCGCGCGACCATCTCCAACATGGCCCCGGAATACGGCGCCACGGCGGCGATGTTCTACATCGACCAACAGACCATCGCCTATCTGAAGCTCACCGGCCGCGAAGACGAACAAGTCACCCTGGTGGAGCAATACGCCCGCCACACCGGTCTGTGGGCCGATGACCTGAAGAGCGCGCAATACGAGCGTGGCCTGACCTTTGACCTGTCCAGCGTCGTGCGCAACATGGCGGGGCCGAGCAACCCGCATGCGCGCGTGGCGACCCGGGACCTGGCATCCAAAGGCATCAGCGGCGAGTGGGACGAGGTTCCCGGCCAAATGCCCGACGGCGCGGTGATCATTGCGGCCATTACCAGTTGCACCAACACCAGCAACCCGCGCAACGTGATCGCTGCCGGCCTGCTGGCGCGCAACGCCAACAAGCTGGGGCTGACGCGCAAACCCTGGGTCAAATCTTCGTTGGCGCCGGGTTCGAAAACCGTCGCCATGTACCTGGAAGAAGCCGGCCTGGGCCATGAACTGGAAAAACTCGGCTTCGGCGTGGTGGCGTTTGCCTGCACCACCTGCAACGGCATGTCCGGCGCCCTTGACCCGGTGATCCAGCAGGAAATCATCGATCGCGACCTGTACGCCACGGCCGTGCTCTCGGGTAACCGCAACTTCGACGGACGTATTCACCCGTACGCCAAGCAAGCCTTCCTCGCCTCGCCGCCGTTGGTGGTGGCCTATGCGATTGCCGGCACCATCCGTTTCGATATCGAGAAGGACGTGCTGGGCCTGGATGCCACGGGCAAGGAAATCCGCCTGCAAGACATCTGGCCGAGCGACGAAGAGATCGACGCGGTCGTCAAGGCTTCGGTCAAGCCGGAGCAGTTCCGCCAGGTCTATATCCCGATGTTCGCCATCCACGAAGACACCGGGCCGAAAGTCGCGCCGCTGTACGACTGGCGCCCGCAAAGCACCTATATCCGTCGCCCGCCGTATTGGGAAGGCGCGCTGGCCGGTGCGCGGCCGCTCAAGGGTATGCGCCCGCTGGCGGTGCTGCCGGACAACATCACCACCGACCACCTGTCACCCTCCAATGCGATCATGCTCGACAGCGCCGCAGGCGAATACCTGGCGAAAATGGGCCTGCCGGAAGTCGACTTCAACTCTTACGCGACGCATCGCGGCGACCACCTGACCGCGCAGCGTGCCACCTTTGCCAACCCGAAACTGTTCAACGAAATGGTGGTTGAAAACGGCAAGGTCAAGCAGGGCTCCCTGGCGCGCATCGAGCCGGAAGGCAAAGTCACGCGGATGTGGGAGGCCATCGAAACCTACATGGAGCGCAAGCAACCGCTGATCATCATTGCCGGTGCCGACTACGGCCAGGGTTCCTCCCGCGACTGGGCGGCCAAGGGCGTGCGCCTGGCCGGTGTGGAAGCGATTGTTGCCGAGGGTTTCGAGCGCATCCACCGCACCAACCTGGTGGGCATGGGCGTGCTGCCGTTGGAGTTCCTGCCCGGCACCGACCGTCACACGTTGAACATCGATGGCAGCGAAACCTATGACGTGGTCGGTGCACGCACCCCGCGTGCGCAACTGACGCTGGTGATCCATCGCAAAAATGGCGAACGTGTCGAAGTGCCGGTGACTTGCCGCCTGGACACCGCCGAAGAAGTATCGATCTACGAGGCGGGCGGCGTGTTGCAGCGCTTCGCCCAGGACTTCCTGGAATCGGCGGCCACCGCCTGAAGAGGATAACCATGGCACACGCAGCGCAAATCAGGATCCCCGCCACTTACATGCGTGGCGGCACCAGCAAGGGGGTATTTTTCAGCCTCAAGGACCTGCCCGAAGCGGCGCAGGTGCCGGGCGCCGCGCGCGACGCCTTGCTGTTACGGGTGATCGGCAGCCCCGACCCGTACGACAAACAGATCGATGGCATGGGCGGCGCCACATCGAGCACCAGCAAGACGGTCATCCTGTCGAAAAGTACCCGCGCCGATCACGACGTGGACTACCTGTTCGGCCAGGTCTCCATCGACAAACCCTTTGTCGACTGGAGCGGCAATTGCGGCAACCTGTCGGCGGCGGTGGGTTCGTTCGCCATCAGCGCCGGGCTGGTCGACCCGGCCCGCATCCCGCACAACGGCGTGGCCGTGGTGCGGGTGTGGCAGGCCAATATCGGCAAGACCATCATCGCCCATGTGCCGATCACCGACGGCGCCGTGCAGGAGACCGGTGACTTTGAACTGGACGGCGTGACCTTCCCGGCTGCCGAAGTCCAGCTGGAGTTCATGGACCCGGCGGCGGAAGAAGAGGGCGGCGGCGGTTCGATGTTCCCCACCGGCAACCTCGTCGACGACCTGGAGGTGCCAGGTGTCGGCACCTTCAAGGCGACGTTGATCAATGCCGGTATCCCGACGATCTTCATCAACGCCGAAGATCTTGGCTACACCGGCACCGAGCTGCAAGGCGCGATCAACAGCGACCCGAAAGCCCTGGCAATGTTCGAGACCGTGCGGGCCTACGGCGCGCTGCGCATGGGGCTGATCGAGAGCCTGGAGCAGGCCGCTCAACGCCAGCACACGCCGAAGGTTGCGTTTGTGGCCAAGCCTGCGGATTACGTGTCATCCAGCGGCAAGGCAATCAAGGCTGCCGACGTGGACCTGCTGGTGCGCGCGCTGTCGATGGGCAAGTTGCATCACGCGATGATGGGCACGGCGGCAGTGGCGATTGGCACGGCGGCGGCGATTCCCGGCACCTTGGTCAACTTGGCGGCCGGCGGTGTGGCGCGCAATGCGGTGCGCTTCGGGCATCCGTCCGGCACGTTGCGCGTGGGCGCCGAGGCCAGCCAGGTAGAGGGTGAATGGGTCGTCAAGAAAGCCATCATGAGCCGCAGTGCACGGGTGTTGATGGAAGGCTACGTGCGCATCCCCGGCGACGCCTTCTAAAGCCCGACATCAATCCAGTGTGGGAGGGGGCTTGCTCCCGATGACGGTGTGCCAGCCAATCCAATTTTCGCTGCCCCACCACTATCGGGAGCAAGCCCCCACCCACTTTTGGTTGGTGTTCACTTCGGTCTACACGCTGCCCTCGACAGCGCATAGCGTCCCCACGCGGCGATGCGTTCTAAAGCCCGACATCAATCCAGTGTGGGAGGGGGCTTGCTCCCGATGACGGTGTGCCAGCCAATCTAAATTTCGCTGACCCACCGCTATCGGGAGCAAGCCCCCTTCCACTTTTAGAATGGTGTTCTCGGTTTACATGCTGCCCTCGACATCCTCCAGGCTGAACGTCTCGGTGTGGTCGTCGTAGGAGAAAATCTCTGCATAGCGTCCCCACGCCACCACGGTTTCCAGGGTTTTTTCCACGAACGCTTCGGTCATCGAATCTTCCAGCTCTTGCTCGAAGCGCACCCGAGGGGCGCGGTGCCCGCTGCGTTCAAGCAATACCTGATGAATGCGTGCGGCCAGCGGTACGTGCTGGATCAAATGTTCGGCGAACAGGGTCTTGCGTTCCTGGGTGCCGTAGTCGGCGAACAGCTTGCCGGCGTCGGTGAGGGTGATGTCGGCGCCCTTGAGTTCGGCAAAGCCCAGGTGTTCCAGCATCTCCGCGACCGGGAACAGGTCGTCGACTTCCAACAGGCCCCGTTCGGCCACGTTGGGCAGGCCGGCGTGGCCGTTGTAGGGCTCGGCGGCCAGGGTTTCGATCAGGCCGGCCATGAGGTTGGTGGACACTTCCGGCAGCAGGCTGCTCATCTTCAGTTCGGGCTTGCCGACGCTCGCATCGGCGCTGCGTCGGTCGGTCATCAGGGCATAGATGTCGTCGACCATTTGCCGGAAAGTCGGGTCCAGCCGGTTGCGCGGGTGCGCAAACGGCACCTTGATCTCGGCGACCACGCGCCCGGGGTTGGATGACAGCACCAGGATGCGGTCGCACATCAGCACCGCTTCCTCGATGTTGTGGGTCACGATCAGGATCGACTTGATCGGCAGTTGCTTGCCGCTCCACAAATCCAGCAAGTCGGTGCGCAGGGTTTCGGCGGTGAGTACATCGAGGGCCGAGAACGGTTCGTCCATCAGCAACAGGGTCGGGTTGACCACCAGGCCACGCGCAAAACCTACGCGCTGGCGCATGCCGCCGGACAATTCACGGGGGTAGGCGTTTTCGAAACCGTCCAGGCCGATCAGGTCGATGGCGGCCAAGGCGCGCTTGCGGGCTTCCTTGCGCTCGACTTGCAGGGCCTGCAGACCGGCTTCCACGTTTTCCAGAACGGTCAGCCAAGGAAACAGCGCAAACGTCTGGAACACCATGGCGACGCCTTCGGCCGGGCCGGTCAGCGGTTTGCCGTGGTATTTCACGTCCCCCGACGACGGTTGGATCAGGCCGGCAATAATGCGCAGCAGCGTCGATTTACCTGAGCCTGAGCGGCCGAGCATGCCCACGATCTCGCCTTCGTGCAGGCTCAGGTCTACGCCGCTGAGCACTTGCAGCTCTTCCTTGCCTTTGCCGAAGACCCGGTTCACGTTCTTCAGCGAGTAAATTTCTGGGGTGTCGGCAGTGTGTTCGGTATAGGTATTCATCACAGCGAATCCCATTAATTCAGACGAAGTTTGTTTTCGGCAATGGCGTACATCGGTCGCCAGACCGCGCGGTTGAACGCCACCACGAAGATCGACATCACCACCACGCCCAGGGCGATCTTGGGGAAGTCCCCGGCGGCTGTGGTTTGTGCGATATAGGCACCCAGCCCGTGGGCGACCACATTGTCCTGGCCCCAGGACACGTACTCGGACACGATGCTGGCGTTCCAGGCACCGCCCGAGGCGGTAATCGCGCCGGTGACGTAGTACGGGAAAATCCCCGGCAGCATCACCTTGCGCCACCACAGCCAGCCGCGAATGCGGAAGTTGGCGGCGGCTTCCTTGAAGTCATTGGGGAAGGCGCTGGCGCCGGCAATCACGTTGAACAGGATGTACCACTGGGTGCCCAACACGATCAGCGGGCTCAGCCAGATGTCCGGGTTGAGATGGAAATGCAGGATCACGATGACGAACACCGGGAACAGCAGGTTCGCCGGAAACGCCGCAAGGAACTGTGCCAACGGCTGGATTTTCTCCGCCAGGCTCGGACGCAGGCCGATCATCACGCCCAGGGGCACCCAGATCAACGAGGCAATCAGGATCAGCCCGGCCACCCGCAGCAAGGTAATCAGGCCCAGCACCACCACGTGGCCGACTTCGGCGAGGGTCACTTCGGTGCCGACGTACTGCACGATGTGGTACAGCGCATACGCGGCCATCAGCGCGATCAGTGTGCCCCAGGCCCAGTCGATGAGCTTCGACGCGGCGGGCGTCTCGGTCGGCAATGCCTTGAATGCACTCCCCGCCAGGCTGAAACGCTTGTTGCCCAGGCGGCTGAAGGTACGGGTGATCGGGCGCAGTATGCGTTGCACGACGCGGGTGCGCTGGATCAGGTTCAGCACCCAGGATTGCGGCGCGCTGCCCTGGGAGGCGGTGGTTTCCATGCGGAATTTGTCGGCCCAGGCTACCAGCGGGCGGAACAGGAACTGGTCGTAGATCAGGATCACCGCGATCATCGCCAGGATCACATAACCCACGGCGTGCAGGTCTTTCTGGGCGATGGCCAGGGCCAGGTATGAGCCTACGCCCGGCAGGGTGATGGTTTTGTCGCCGACGGTGATGGCTTCGGAAGCCACCACGAAAAACCAGCCGCCGGACATGCTCATCATCATGTTCCACACCAGCCCCGGCATGGCGAAAGGAACGTCGAGCTTCCAGAATTTCTGCCAGCCGGAGAGGCGCAGGCTGGTGGACACTTCCACCAGGTCATGGGGCAGCATGCGCAGCGACTGATAGAAGCTGAACGTCATGTTCCAGGCCTGGCTGGTGAAGATTGCAAAGATGGCGGCGAACTCCGCGCCGAGCACGCGCCCGGGAAACAGCAACAGGAAGAACGTCACGGTAAACGAGATGTAACCGAGTACTGGCACCGATTGCAGAATATCGAGCACCGGCACCAGCAGTTTCTCGGCGCGCCGGCTTTTGGCGGCCAGGGTGCCGTACAGCAGGGTGAAAATCAGCGCGGCCACCATCGCCGCGAGCATGCGCAGTGTGGTGCGCATCGCATATTCCGGCAGGTTGGCCGGGTCCAGTGAGATGACTTCGCTTTGCAGGGTGGCGATGGGAGCCCAGGTCTCCCGGGCAGTGATGGAGAAAAACAGCAGAAAACCGATCACCAACGGCAGGGCGACCAGGTCCCAGCGGTTGGGCAGCAGGCGCAGAGAGGACGCCGGAATGTAATGACGGAACACTTTGTTCATATGCAGTTGCTCATAGGCAGACGTTCCTGCAGCGTTCAGGTTCAGAAGGGCGTGGTGGGTTTGAGCTTAGCTTCTCTACAAGCACCCACGGAGAAGGCTGGGGGCTCTCTCTCCATGAGTCAGGACGGCGCACCTGGGGAAGATGCGCTGCTGGGGGAATTGTACGTTTCTGAATGTTACAAACGCGTAAATTTGCTGTCAGTTTCCTGTACGAACTATCAGTTGGGCCTTATTCAAACCGCAGGATGACCCGGCGGTTGTGCTTGCTCTTCTTCTCGATTTTCTCGCAGAACACCTTGCCGATTTCCTCGGTGTTGATCACATGGGTGCCGCCGCAGGGCTGGATGTCGATGCCGGCAATCTCGATGACACGCACCGAACCCTGGATCACTGGGGGGGCTACCGCCTGGGTGCGGGTGATCTGCAGCAAGGTCGAGTATTCCGAGGCGGGCATCGACAGGGTTTTAACCGGGTGGGCTGCCTCGATCAGGGCGTTGAGGTCGCGGGTGAGGCTGTCTTTGTCGAGGGTCATTTCCGGCAGGTCGAAATCCAGGCGGCCTTTATCGGCGCTGATACTGCAGCCGGTCACGGGCGCATCGATGAGCGAGCACAACAGGTGCAGGCAGGTGTGCATCTTCATGTGCTGGTAGCGCCGTTCCCAATCGAGGCTGGCGTCTACCTGCACGCCGGCAGTCAATTGCTCGGGGCAGCGCTCCACCTGGTGCCAGATAATCGAGCGCAGTACCGGGTCGCGCACGGTGCCTACCACATCGACCCGCGTGCCGTCGGCCAGGGTGAGGTGCCCGGTGTCGCCCGGTTGCCCGCCGCCCGTGGGGTAGAACAGCGTGTGCTCCAGGGCGATGCCCTGTTCGCTGACGGCAATCACCCGGGCGCTGAAGGCGTTCTGGTAGGGCGCGCTGTCGAACAGCGCCAGGGTTTCCATGGTGTGTACGGACATGTTCATCCTCCAACGATCAATGGGCTGGCTTGCAACAGGTGACGCACCATTGCGCTCAAGCCAGGGGGGGAGAGCAGGGTGATTTCAAATTCCGACCCGCAGATTTTCAGGTTCAGCGGCAGGCGTGGCAGTTGTTCGCCGATGTCGGTGCGGCGCAGGCGAAATTGCAGGTGGTGGCGCTCTTTTACCGTGGGCTCCAGCATCACGCCCCGCAACGGATGAAAGTCGGCATCCAGCACCGTGACGTTATGGCTGGCGTTGACCTCGCCGACCACGTGCAGGCGTTCATCCAGCGCGAAGGCGCCGAGATAGTGGGTGTGGTCCGTTTCAACATTTTTTTGCAGTTGCACCTGGTTGACCACCCTGACCCGGGTGCCTGCGGGAACGTCCTGGGTGATCACGCACGAAGGGCTGATAAACACGTTGTCGCCGATCAAGACATAGCCCAGCACCCGGGCGCCGGAGCCGACTTCGACGTTGTTGCCCAGGCGTGGGTGGCGTTTGCCATCCGGGTTGTTGGCGATACCCCGAGCGCCCAGCGTGACGCCGCAGAGAATGTAGCAGTCGTTGCCGATCTCGCAGGTTTCGCCGATCACCGTGCCGTAGCCGTGGTCCAGCACGAAGCGCCGACCAATACGCGCCGCCGGATGAATCTCGGCACCGGAGAGGATCTTGCCCTGGTTGCTGAGCTTGAGGGCTATGCGCGAAAACACGCCGTTGGGGTTGTCGGGGAAGTGCCATACCAAATGCGCGAGCCGGTAGAACAGCACCGCCTTGAACGAGGCATAGGACTCCAGGATCAACTCGCCGCGCCCACGCGAAGCCGGGTCGCGATAGGCGTAGGCGATCAGGTCTTCGGCAACCGATTGGGCGGCATTCTGGATCAAGGGTGCCAGATGCGGTTCCAGTTGCTTCATCTGCGCAGGCGTCAGGGTCTTGATGAGATGGGTGAGCAACTCATCGTGCAACTGTTGCATGTCGATAAAGCCCCCCATGGAGGTCCCCCCGCATTCTGGTTGGTTGGATAACCGGTTATTCGAAACTGGGCAGGTAGCTGTCAGCATTGTCGTAGACCATGGTCAACACCACCGTTTCGGGTGGTAATTCAGGAGCGAGTTGGGCGATGGCGACCATGTTGGCGGCCGACGACAAACCCAGGCTGATGGCATCGGTGCGCATGATGCGTTTGATCATGTCGACGCAGGCCTGGTGCGACACCTTGAGCATGCCGTCCAGTACCTCCAGGTTGAGAATGCTCGGGATCAGCCCGATCGACAGGCCCTGGATACCGTGCGGCGCGTGGCGGTCCTTGAGCAGGTCGCATTCTTCAGGTTCCACCCCCATGACACGGATATGCGGCCAGGCCGCCTTGAGGGTTTCGCCGATACCGGTGATATGGCCGCCGGTGCCGATGCCGCTGACGAAGTAATCCACGCGCTGTTCACCGAAGGCGCGGAGGATTTCCGGCGCGGTGGTGTCGCGGTGGGTTTGCGGGTTGGCGCCGTTGCGTTGCTGGTTGAGCATCACGTAGCTGGGATTCTCCAACTGCAGCTCCATGCATTTTTCGCCGTGGGAGTTGTTGCCCAGTCGGCTGTCCGACAGCACCACCTTGGCCCCGTACAAGCGCAGCAGCTTTTGCTTTTCGGGGCTGTAGTTGTCGGGGATCACCAGCACGACTTTGTAGCCCAGCACATTGCCGGCCATCACCAGGCCAATGCCGGTATTGCCGCCGCTGGGCTCGATGATGGTTTGCCCGGAGTCGCGGATCAGCACGCCCCGGCGTTCGGCGTCGAGGATCATGCCCAGGGCGATGCGCGCCTTGTGGCTGCCGCCCGGGTTGAGGGATTCGAGCTTGGCGTAGACCTCGATGCCGAGGTCTTCGGAAAACTGCGCCAGGCGCACGATAGGCGTCTGGCCGATGACGTCGAGAATGGAGTTATGCAACATCAGTCGATCCCCGGATCAATACAACGGCATGTCGGGTTCGACGTCGCGCACCCAGTGTTTCATACCGCCCTGCAGGACCTTGGTATTGGCAAAACCTGCCGCCAGCAAGGTGCTTGCTGCTTGCTCGGCACGGGTGCCGGCGTAGCAGATCAGGTAGTGGGTGTTGTCGCGGCTGAGGCTGTCGAGCTGCCCATCCAGTTCGGCCAGGGGGATGTGCACCACGCCCGGCAGTTTGCACACCTCCAGTTCACTGGCATCGCGCACATCCAGCAGGACGTCGGCGCTGCGGTGGTGGTCGAGCACTTGTTTGAGTACGCGTGGCTTGATGTAGCGTTCTTCGGCCAGGGAGGGGCGGCTCGGCATGGCGTCGGCGCAGACGGCCGGCGCGACGCTGTCGCTGTGGCGCAGGTCCGAACAGCAGGGGCAGTCGGCGCGACGTTTGAAGCGGATTTCGCTGAACTTCATCGCAAGCGCGTCGAAGCGCATCAAGCGGCCGGACAAGGGCTCACCGATACCGATCAACAACTTGATCGCCTCGGTGGCCTGGATCATCCCCACCACCCCCGGCAATACGCCGATCACACCGCCGGCGCTGCAATTGGGCGCCAGCTCCGCGGGAGGTGCCGAGGGAAACAGACAGCGGTAGCACGGCCCGCCTTGATAGTTGAGCACGCTGATTTGCCCGTCGAAACGGTAGATGGCGCCGTACACCAGGGGTTTGCCCAACTGCACGCAGGCATCGTTGACCAGGTAGCGGGTGTCGAAATTGTCGGTGCCGTCGATCACCAGGTCGTAGGCGCCCACCAACTCGAGGGCGTTGTCGGCATTCAGGGCGGTGTCGTGGGCGTTGACCTGGATGTGGCGATTGAGGTCCAGCAAGCGTTGCCGGGCGGACTCGACCTTGGGCATGCCCAGCGTGCTGTTGCCGTGGACGATCTGGCGTTGCAGGTTGCTGCTTTCCACCACATCGAAGTCGACCAGCCCCAGGGTGCCGACGCCGGCCGCCGCCAGGTACAGGCTGATGGGCGAGCCCAGGCCGCCGGTGCCGATGATCAGCACCTTGGCGTTTTTCAATTTCAGCTGACCCTCGCGGCCGACGCCGGGCAGGGTGATGTGGCGCACGTAGCGCTGCACTTCCTCGTTGCTCAGGGCATCGATATCCATGCCGCCGGAGGTGGCCAACAGCACTTCGATCCTGGCCTGTTCCGGCAGGGGCTCATCGGCACCGATCAGTTCTTCTTCGGCGGTGAACAGGAAGTGCTCCTTGAGCTGGTTGTTTTTTTCATGAAACAGATGCGCGCGTAACTGTGGATAGTGGCTGCAAAGGTTTTCAATGACTTCGCGCAATGTCGATCCGGCGCCCTCAAGGGTCGATTCCGGCAGCTTGGCCACGCGAACCAGAATGTCGGGGAAAGAGACAGCGTTCATGGACAACTCCGTGTGCAGGTCGTTGAAAGGGTTAAGGGCGAAATGCTTGCCATCCCAGGCAAACAGCTTTGATCCCAGGGCCTGGCCCTGGCGAACGTCCACCACCAGATAGCTGACGGGGTAGATCGGCTCGCCCAGGAACAGCGCCTTGTCCTGGTCTTCGTCACTGAAATAGGCGCCCACATCCGGGTGGGAGTGGTAGATCACCACCACCGGGTTATCACTGCGAAACGCCTTGTTCATCAGCAGGGTGTCGGCTACGGAAAAGGTGTAGCCGTTGGCCGCGCTGCGTGGGTACATCTCTGGGTTCTTGCGATGCAGCTCGTTCTGGATATTGCTGCCCAGGTACACACTGCCGTCGGCGAAGACAAAACCACAGCATTCTTCGGGGTAGCTGCGGCTGGCGTGGGCGTAGATCTGTTCCAGGGCGGTTGGGCGCAGGACGTCCATGTTTCTCTCGCGTGGCTGATGTTGAGGGGCCGGGGGGACGTTCAAGGTTTCTTGGCCAGGAGTTTTTCAATCGGCAACTTGGTGATTGCAAAGCCGGCCAGCAGAATGGCCGAGTACAGCATCAGGTCCCGGGAAATCGCCACGCCCTCGTACCACGCGCCGATGATCACCGCGAACACCGGAAAGATAATGAACACGAACGACAGGATGATCGGGCTCAAACGCTTGAGCAGCATGAAGTACACGATGAACCCGCCCACCGACGCGACCAGCCCCAGGTAGAACAGGGCTCCCCAGGAGCGCAGGGTGATCTGGTCAAACGTGGGCGTCTCAAACCACAGGCCGGCGACGAACAACATCAGCCCGGCGATGCCGATGGGCAGAGTGTTATAGGTGATCACGCTGATGGCACTGCCTTTTTGCTTGGTGATGACATAGCACAGCGCATGCATGATCGCCGCGCTCAGGATCGCCAGCACGCCGAGGAATTCAGCGTGGTCCAGGTGCAGGCCCTGGCTCTTGATGATCATGTACAGGCTGGCGAAGCCGATGCCGATACCGACCACCTGGGAGAAGTAGATGCGCTCACGCAGGAACAGCCCCGAGAAAATCAGGATAAACACCGGCATGCAGCTGAACAGCAGGGCGGTGAGGCCGGACGAGACGTGCATCTCGCCGTAGTTGAGCAAGTAATAAGGAACGCTGAAATAGGACAGGGTCACAAACACGAAGAACCAGCGGCTCTCCCGGGGAAACAGGATCGGTTCGCGACGTACCAGCGCAAAGCACAGGAACAACGGGAAAGCGATCAGAAAGCGCAGGCCGGCGGACGTCAGCGGTGGCACGCTCTCCACGGCGATCTTGATACCCAGCCACGTGGTGCCCCAGCTCAGGCACACGATCAGGAACATCACACTGGTGATCAACCCGGCCAGCCACTGTTTTTGGGTTTTGGTCTTGGCGGTGTTTTCGAGAACGGCGGACATTGGCATCGTTTATTGCTTCCCTGAGCCGGAATTGAACTCTATATTGAGCTTGTAATGAGTTGTAAAATTCGGCGATTGAACCCGTAAAAGCACACTATTAGGGCGAAAGATGGCTGTCAAAACAAATATTGACATGGTGTCAATTATGCGTGAGGGGTTGTCCAACGGGCAGGGCGTGAAGTACAAGCGCCTGTCCGATGTCATGGAACGGGGCATCCTCGAAGGCTTGATTGAACCAGGAAGAAAATTGCCGCCCCATCGGGTGCTTTCCGACAACCTGGGTGTGACGATCGGCACGATCAGCCGGGCCTACGGCGAACTGGAACGCCTGGGGTTGGTTGTGGCGCGGGTCGGTGACGGCACTTTCGTGCGCAAGCGTGGGATGGAGCGCCAGCGCGATGAAGGTTTTCGCAACTTCAGCGAGGAGCCGCGCCAGTACTTCGACATGAGCCGCAACATGCACATCCCCGGGCAGGAGACGGTGTTCCTGGCCCAGAGCTTCCAAACCCTGTCGACCAACGCCAAGTTCCTCCAGGACATCAGTGCCTACACGCCGGACGCCGGCCTGCCACGCTATCGCGAGGCCGGCGCGCAATGGCTGGTGCAGCGCGATTTCCACCCGATTCCCGAGCAGGTCATTTGCGTCAATGGCGGCCAGCATGGCTTGCTGTGCTCGATGATGGCGCTGTTACGGGCCGGCGATACAGTGGTCACCGAACAGCTGACTTATCCGGGGCTCATTACCGCCGCGCGCATGCTGGGCATCCGCCTCATCGGCCTGGAAATGGACGAGGAGGGCGTGCTGCCGAGCGCGCTGGACGAAGTCTGTCGTAATCACCGGGTTTCGGCGCTGTACTGCACGCCGACCATCCAGAACCCCACCACTGCGGTGCTCTCGGTGGCGCGTCGAGAAGCGTTGGCCAAAGTGTGCCGTGAACACAATCTGCTGATTCTTGAAGATGAAGCCCACGGTGTGCTGGTGGAAGACCGGCCGCCGCCCCTCAGCTATTTCGCCCCTGAGCGTACGATTCTGATCAGCAGCCTGAGCAAGGCTGTGTCTGCCGGGTTGCGTGTAGGTTATGTGCATGCGCCGCCGGCCCTGGTCAGCCGTATCTCGGCGGCGCTGCGTTCTACCTGCTGGATGGCCACGCCGGTGACCCTGGAACTGGCCACCCAGTGGATTGAAAACGGCACGGCGGAATACCTGCTGCGCCAGCAGATCAATGAGATCAGCCGCCGCAAGGCGCTGGTGCAAGGTTTGTTGGCTGGCCTGCAATATCGCACCCACCCCAACAGCCCACACTTCTGGATCGAGGTGCCGGAGCCGTGGCGTGCATCGGAAATCGAAGCGGAGCTCAAGCAGAACAACTACCTGATCGCCACGGCCGAGGCATTTGCGGTGGGGCAAACCGCAGTGCCGCAGTTCATTCGGGCGAGCATCTGCAATACGTCAGGGGATGATCAGTTGTTGCGAGAGGGGTTTGACGCGTTGGCCACCGCATTGGGCCAGGGCGGCGGTCGTTTTCACCTGTAGGCATTAATTGTAGTGAGCGGGCTTGCCCCGCGCTGGGTGGCGAAGCCGCCCCAAAACCAGATACCTCGGTTTTTCTGAAACACCGCGGCGTCCTTGTTGGGGCGGCTTCGCCGCCCAGCGCGGGGCAAGCCCGCTCACTACAAGCATCAGCGGGGTTATTTGAAGCGGCGTTCTACGCCTTTTTCTACCAGAATCTTTGCCGAGATCTCTTCCACTGAGAAATGCGTGGAATTGATGTGCGCAATGTTCTCCCGACGGAACAGATTTTCCACTTCGCGCACTTCGAACTCACACTGGGCATAGCTGGAGTAGCGGCTGTTAGGCTTGCGCTCGTTACGAATGGCGGTGAGACGGTCCGGGTCGATGGTCAGGCCGAACAGCTTGTGCGAGTGCGCCCGCAAGGCAGCCGGGAGCGTCAGGTGTTCCATGTCGTCCTCGGTCAGCGGGTAGTTGGCGGCGCGGATACCGAATTGCATGGCCATGTACAGACAGGTAGGCGTTTTGCCGCAGCGCGACACGCCCACCAGGATCAGGTCGGCTTTGTCGTAGTAGTGGGTGCGGGCGCCGTCGTCGTTGTCGAGGGCGAAATTCACCGCCTCGATACGCTCCATATAGTTGGAGTTGTGCCCAATGGAGTGGGATTTGCCCACGGAGTATGAGGAATGTTCACTCAGCTCTTGTTCCAGAGGGGCCAGGAAGGTCGAGAAAATATCGATCATGAAACCATTCGAAGTCGCCAGGATCTCACGAATATCCTGATTCACGATGGTGTCGAAAATGATCGGACGGAAACCGTCTTTTTCAGCCGCCAGATTGATTTGTTGTACCATGGCCCGCGCTTTATCCACGCTGTCGATATAGGGCCGCGTGAATTTGGCGAAGGTAACGTTTTCGAACTGCGCGAGCAGGCTCTGACCCAATGTCTCGGCGGTGATGCCCGTGCCGTCGGAAATAAAGAAAGCAGATCGTTTCATTTGAGCCCTGGGCCTTAAGCTGATGGCGAATCTTGGATATGATAGGCGCGATTTTGCTGTCCCGCAGTGGGCCGCATTCTCACTTATTTTCCAGGTCCAGGCCACAAGCGCAGGCGTTTGCTCCTCTATGAGCCGCCAGCGTCCTGAGCTTTTCCAACACAGTTAGTGGAGAGATCACCTTGGTAGAGTACGTAGTTTCCCTCGATAAGCTCGGCGTCCATGATGTAGAGCACGTGGGGGGCAAGAACGCATCCCTCGGCGAGATGATCAGTAATCTTGCAGGCGCTGGTGTGTCGGTGCCCGGTGGTTTCGCCACCACGGCCCAGGCTTACCGCGATTTCCTCGAACTGAGCGGCCTCAACGCTCAGATCCACGCCGCGCTGGATGCCCTGGACGTTGATGACGTCAATGCGCTGGCCAAGACCGGTGCCCAGATCCGCCAGTGGATCATGGAAGCCGAGTTCCCCGAGAAACTCAACGAAGAAATTCGTGCCGCCTTCGCCGCCCTGTCGGCCGGCAACCCGGACATGGCGGTCGCCGTGCGTTCCTCGGCTACCGCCGAAGACTTGCCCGACGCCTCGTTCGCCGGCCAGCAGGAAACCTTCCTGAATATCCGTGGCGTGGAAAACGTCATTCGGGCCGCCAAGGAAGTGTTTGCGTCATTGTTCAACGATCGCGCGATTTCCTACCGCGTACACCAGGGTTTCGACCACAAACTGGTGGCCTTGTCTGCTGGCGTGCAGCGCATGGTGCGTTCGGAAACCGGTACCGCCGGCGTGATGTTCACCCTGGACACCGAATCGGGCTTCCGTGACGTGGTGTTCATCACCGGCGCCTACGGCCTGGGTGAAACCGTCGTACAGGGTGCGGTCAACCCGGACGAGTTCTACGTACACAAGGGCACCCTCGAAGCAGGCCGCCCGGCCATCCTGCGCCGTAACCTGGGCAGCAAGGCCATCAAGATGATCTACGGCGACGAGGCCAAGGCCGGTCGTTCGGTGAAAACCGTTGAAGTCGACAAGGCCGAGCGTGCGCGCTTCTGCCTGACCGACCAGGAGGTCAGCGAACTGGCCAAGCAAGCGATGATCATCGAAAAGCACTACAAGTGCCCGATGGACATCGAATGGGCCAAGGACGGTGACGATGGCAAGCTGTACATCGTGCAAGCCCGTCCGGAAACCGTGAAAAGCCGCACGTCGGCCAATGTCATGGAGCGCTACCTGCTCAAGGAAACCGGGACTGTGCTGGTTGAAGGCCGTGCGATTGGCCAGCGCATCGGCGCAGGCAAGGTACGGATCATCAAGGACGTGTCCGAAATGGACAAAGTCCAGCCAGGCGACGTGCTGGTTTCCGACATGACCGACCCGGACTGGGAACCGGTGATGAAGCGAGCCAGCGCCATCGTGACCAACCGTGGCGGGCGTACCTGCCACGCGGCGATCATCGCCCGTGAACTGGGGATCCCTGCTGTGGTGGGTTGCGGCAACGCCACCCAGTTGCTCAAGGACGGCCAGGGCGTGACCGTGTCCTGCGCCGAAGGCGACACCGGCTTTATCTTTGAAGGCGAGCTGGGTTTCGACATCAAGCAAAACTCCATCGACGCCATGCCCGACCTGCCGTTCAAGATCATGATGAACGTCGGCAACCCCGATCGCGCCTTCGATTTTGCACAGCTGCCGAACGCCGGCGTGGGCTTGGCCCGCCTGGAGTTCATCATCAACCGCATGATCGGCGTGCACCCCAAGGCGCTGCTGAACTACGACGGCCTGCCGTTGGAGATCAAGGAAAGCGTCGATAAGCGCATCGCCGGCTACAACGATCCGGTGGGCTTCTACGTCGAGAAGCTGGTGGAAGGCATCAGCACCCTGGCGGCGGCGTTCTACCCGAAAAAGGTCATCGTGCGCCTGTCGGACTTCAAGTCCAACGAATATGCCAACCTGATCGGCGGCAAGCTCTACGAGCCGGAAGAAGAAAACCCGATGCTGGGCTTCCGTGGCGCCTCGCGTTACATCAGCGAAACCTTCCGTGACTGTTTCGAACTCGAATGCCGTGCCCTCAAGCGCGTGCGCAACGAGATGGGCCTGACCAACGTCGAGATCATGGTGCCGTTCGTGCGCACCCTGGGCGAGGCGAGCCAGGTCGTCGACCTGCTGGCTGAAAACGGTCTGTCCCGTGGCGAAAACGGCCTGCGCGTGATCATGATGTGCGAGCTGCCGTCCAACGCCATCCTGGCCGAAGAGTTCCTGGAGTTCTTCGATGGCTTCTCCATCGGCTCCAACGACCTGACCCAGCTGACACTGGGCCTGGACCGTGACTCCGGGATCATCGCCCACTTGTTCGACGAGCGTAACCCGGCGGTCAAGAAGCTGCTGGCCAACGCCATCCAGGCCTGCAACAAGGCCGGCAAGTACATCGGTATCTGCGGCCAGGGGCCTTCCGACCACCCGGACCTGGCCAAGTGGCTGATGGAACAGGGCATCGAAAGTGTCTCTCTGAACCCCGACTCCGTGCTGGAAACCTGGTTCTTCCTGGCTGAAGGCCAAGCGTCCGCCTAAGGTCGACACGTCAAAAGTGCCGGTCACTCGTTGCGGGTGACCGGCATTCTTATCTGTACAGGGCGGGAATCCTTGCGGACGCCGCCCTTTTTTGTGCAAGAGCATTATGCAAAGCAGCAGCAACCTGTTTCCCGTCGCCCTGATCAGCGCTGAACGTCGCGGCGACCTGAGTGAAGATGTGTATCGCCTCAAGCCCGGCAACAGCCCGGACGGTACTGTCGAGCTGGCCGTGACCCGCTTGGGCCTGGCCGATGTCCCGGAAAACCGGGGCACGCCGGTTATTTTGCTGCACGGCAGTTTTTCCAATCGGCGTTTCTGGTACTCGCCCAAAGGTATCGGCCTGGGTGCCTATCTGGCACGCCAGGGGTTTGATGTATGGATCCCGGAAATGCGTGGCCATGGCCTGTCCAAGCGCAATCACGACTACGTCAAAAACCGTGTCGCCGATTACGCGCGCTACGACGTGCCGGCCATTGGCGCGTTCGTGCGTGAGCAGAGTGGGCAGATTCCCCACTGGATCGGGCATTCCCTGGGCGCTACGACTCTGGCGGCGGCCCTGGGTGGCCAGCACTTGGGCGCACCTGCAGCGGCTTCCGTAGCATTGTTTGGTTGCCAGGTCAGCCGCACCTACTGGCCGCTGAAAATCCCCGCGGTGGAGTGGGGCGCGCGCTTGATCTTGAAGCGCCTGGGCCAGTTGTCCGGCCCAAGGCTCAAGCGCGGCCCGGAAGACGAGCCTATCGGTATCATGCTTGAAACCATGCGCTGGCATGGCCTGTTCGGGCGCTTTGGCGATGCCGAGCGCGACTGGTGGAAAGGCTTGGCCGAGGTTGATGTGCCATTGCTGGCAGTGAGCGCTGCGGGTGATCGGCAAGACCCGGACTGGGCCTGCCGCAAGCTGTTCGAGCAGGTCGGCTCTGAACATCGCCAGTACCTCTGCCTGGGGCGTCAGCAAGGGTTTAGCGGTGATTTCGGGCATGTGCAGATGCTGGTCAGCAAGCCTGCGCAGGCCGAGGTCTGGCCATTGGTGGCACGCTGGTTGAGAGACCCGCTGACACCTTTGTCCGGCGCACAGTCCGAAGTGGACGCAGCGGTTTGACGAAGCGCTCTGCCAAGGGCGTTTCACTTGTGAGTGGTTGCGGCTAAGATATGACGCGTTAAACGCTTCTGGTCATATTCAGTCGCGCAACGGGTATTGCGTTGCGGCCAAGCGGGTCTGATCATGGCCGCCGTCAACCGCGCAGTCTTTAAAGAAAGCCTGTTGTGACGCGTTTTCCTGATGTACACCATGGGATGTTGAACCTCTACTTTGATGACAGGAGTTTCTCGATGAACCATTACGTGACCCCCGACCTGTGCGACGCTTACCCGGAACTGGTGCAGGTGGTTGAGCCGATGTTCAGCAACTTCGGCGGGCGAGACTCCTTTGGCGGCGAAATCGTCACCATCAAATGCTTCGAAGACAACTCCCTGGTCAAGGAACAGGCCGACCAGCCAGGCGCCGGCAAGGTGCTGGTGGTCGATGGTGGCGGTTCGCTGCGCCGGGCGTTGCTGGGCGACATGATCGCCGAGAAAGCCGCGAAAAACGGTTGGGAAGGGCTGGTGATCTACGGTTGCATCCGTGACGTCGACGTTATCGCCCAGACCGACCTGGGGGTGCAGGCGCTGGCGTCGCATCCGATGAAGACCGACAAGCGCGGCATCGGCGACCTGAACGTGGTGGTGACCTTTGCGGGCGTGACATTCCGCCCGGGTGAGTACATCTACGCCGATAACAACGGCGTGATTGTGTCGCCCAGCCCGCTGAAAATGCCTGAATAAACCGCAGTAGCCATAGGGGTCAGGATGTTCGAGGAAGAAAACGCGCAGTGGGGTTTGGTACATGCCCTGGTGCTGGACGGTAAAGGCGGTGCGCGTTCGATTGCCCGGACAGAGCTCGATGATTTGCAATTGCAGCCCCAGGAAAGCCTGTGGCTGCATTGGGATCGCAGTCACCCCCAGACTCAGACCTGGCTGCGTAAATCCAGTGGTCTGAGCGAGTTTGCCTGTGACCTGCTGCTGGAGGAGAACACTCGTCCGCGCCTGTTGCCGTTGCCGGATGCCGAATTGCTGCTGTTCCTGCGTGGGGTCAACCTCAATCCAGGTGCCGAGCCTGAAGACATGGTCTCGGTGCGTATTTTTGCGGCGGCCGACCGGGTCATTTCCCTGCGTCTGCGGCCGTTGCGCGCCACCGATGAGTTGCTGGTGCAATTGGCGGAGGGCAATGGGCCGAAAACGGCGTCCGAGCTCATCCTTTATATGGCGCAGTATCTGACCAATAAAGTGCAGGATCTGGTCACGGACCTGTCTGAAATCGTCGATTCCGAGGAAGAAAAACTCGATGCCGACGAACGGTATACTCCTGAGCATGGCAGCGTCTTGCAGATTCGCCGACGCGCAGCCGGGCTGAAGCGTTTTCTGGCGCCACAACGGGATATTTTTGCGCAACTGACGCGCATCAAATTGCCGTGGTTTTGTGATGACGACGCCGACTACTGGAACGAATTACACAACAGCCTGACCCGTTACCTGGAAGAGCTCGAATTGGCTCGGGAGCGCGTGGGGCTTGTGCTTGAGACCGAGGACCGACGCTTGAGCGTGCGTATGAACCGCACCATGTACCGCTTCGGAATCATCACCGGAATCTTTCTGCCGATGAGTTTTTTGACCGGCCTGCTGGGAATCAATGTGGGTGGAATACCCTTTGCGGGAAACCCCTACGGATTCTTGATTGCCTGCCTGATGATGGTGGCCGTTGCACTGGGGCAATGGTGGCTTTTTCGACGATTACGCTGGGTTTGACCTGAATATGACCTGAACGCAGCAAGGGTCTTATGTGACCCCAAGAATTTAACCCTCGTCTTTTAAAACACTTGCGAGAGGTCTATATGCACGATCCGTTCGAACAGTCTTTGCGTGACATGCTCAATGCATCGCCATCCAACCGTGATGACGATGCCTGCCTGGGCCGCGTTTTGAAAACCGCCAACCGCCAGGTAGGGGCGGGCGACCTGTTCGGTCTGTTGGGTCGCTGGTTGCCGGCGCTGATGATGGCCCTGAACAATGGTTCGGCCCATGTGTCGCCGGTTTCCCGCCGTGAACCTCTTGCTCGCACTGCTGATAAGGCTGATTGAATATGGAACTTGATCTCTGGACCCAGAGCCTGGTCACCGCGATGACCGCACTATGGACCAAGGTGGCGAATTTCATTCCCAACCTGTTTGGTGCCCTGGTTCTGGTGTTGCTGGGCTTTGTCGTGGCGAAGCTGCTCGACACCCTGCTGTCCAAATTGCTCGCCAAATTGGGGCTCGACCGCTTGATGGCAGGCACCGGCCTGACCAAACTGCTGGGGCGCGCAGGGCTGCAAGTGCCGATCTCCACGTTGATCGGCAAGATCGTTTATTGGTTTGTTTTGCTGATTTTCCTGGTTTCTGCGGCGCAATCCCTTGGACTTGAGCGAGTTTCAGCTACGCTCGACATGCTGGCGCTGTATTTGCCGAAGGTTTTTGGCGGCGCGCTGGTGCTGCTGGTAGGCGTTCTGCTGGCGCAACTGGCCAATGGGCTGGTGCGCGGAGCGGCTGAAGGCGTGGGCCTGGACTACGCGGCAGGCCTGGGGCGAATCGCCCAGGGGCTGGTGATCATCATCAGTATTTCCGTCGCGATCAGCCAGTTGGAGGTCAAGACTGACCTGCTCAACCATGTGATTGTGATTGTTTTGATTACCGTTGGTCTGGCCGTTGCGCTGGCAATGGGGTTGGGAAGCCGGGAAATTGCCGGGCAGATTCTTGCGGGAATCTATGTGCGTGAGCTGTATCAGGTTGGGCAACACGTGCGTGTTGGCGAGGTTGAAGGGCAAATCGAGGAGATCGGCACGGTCAAGACGACGGTGCTGACCGATGACGGCGACCTGGTGTCGCTGTCCAATCGGATTCTCCTGGAACAGCAGGTCAATAGCCGCTAATACGGCAAATCCTGCTAATGTACGCCGCCGCAAACCCGGCTGACCGGATTGTGGCGGACATTGACCTGACTGTCGGCACGACTTGTTTTGAATAAAGCCCAAACGCTGTCTACGCGCTACGACCCCCGTGAGCTCTCTGATGAGGAGTTGGTCGCGCGCTCGCACACGGAGCTGTTTCACGTAACACGTGCGTACGAAGAATTGATGCGCAGGTATCAACGCACTCTGTTCAACGTTTGTTCAAGGTATTTAGGGAACGATAGAGATGCGGATGATGTCTGTCAGGAAGTGATGCTCAAGGTGCTGTATGGCCTGAAGAACTTCGAGGGCAAATCGAAGTTCAAGACATGGCTCTACAGCATCACGTACAACGAGTGCATCACGCAGTATCGTAAGGAGCGGCGAAAGCGTCGGTTGATGGACGCTTTGAGTCTTGACCCCCTTGAGGAAGCGTCTGAAGAGAAGGCGCCGGCACCCGAGGAGAAGGGCGGACTTGATCGCTGGTTGGTGCATGTGAACCCGATTGACCGTGAAATTCTGGTGCTACGATTTGTCGCAGAGCTGGAGTTTCAGGAAATCGCTGACATCATGCATATGGGTTTGAGTGCTACAAAAATGCGTTACAAGCGTGCTCTTGATAAATTACGTGAGAAATTTGCGGGCGAGACTGAAACTTAGTGCGTGGCAAATATCTCTTACGTGTAGGCAAGTTCTGTTAGACTTGTCGCCGAGTTGTCCCCCGGTTTGTGGGACTGCTTTACAATCACCAGATGGGGATTTAACGGATGAAACTGAAAAACACCTTGGGCTTGGCCATTGGTACTCTTATTGCCGCTTCTTCTTTCGGCGCACTGGCACAAGGCCAAGGCGCAGTTGAAGGCGAGCTGTTCTACAAGAAGCAGTACAACGATAGCGTCAAGCACATCGAAGACGGCTTCAACCCTGGCGCTCGCATCGGTTACTTCCTGACCGACGACCTGTCCTTGAACCTGTCCTACGACACTACCAACCACACCCGTTCGAACGACGGTACTGGTAACCAGAAGATCAAAGGCGATACCGGCAGCCTGGTTGCCCAGTATCACTTCGGTCAAGCTGGCGTAGACAGCCTGCGTCCATACGTAGAAGGCGGTTTCGGTCACCAGAGCCGTACCAACGTCAAAGCTGACGGCCACAGCGGTCGCGACCAGTCCACCCTGGCTATCGCTGGCGCTGGCGTGAAGTACTACTTCACCAACAACCTGTACGCTCGTGCCGGTGTTGAAGCTGACTACGCACTGGACAACGGCAAGTGGGACTACTCCGCACTGGTCGGCCTGGGCGTGAACTTCGGCGGTAACGCTGGCGCAGTCGCTCCAGCTCCTACCCCAGCACCAGCTCCAGAGCCAACTCCAGAGCCAGAAGCTCCAGTTGCTCAGGTTGTTCGTGTTGAGCTGGACGTTAAGTTCGACTTCGACAAGTCCGTTGTTAAGCCTAACAGCTACGCTGACGTGAAAAACCTGGCTGACTTCATGAAGCAGTACCCTAACACCACCACCGTGGTTGAAGGTCACACTGACTCCGTAGGTCCAGACGCTTACAACCAGAAGCTGTCCCAGCGTCGTGCTGACGCTGTTAAGCAAGTTCTGGTCAAAGACGGTATTGCTCCTAACCGTGTAAGCTCGGTTGGTTACGGCAAATCCCGCCCAGTTGCTGACAACGCAACTGAAGCTGGTCGTGCTATCAACCGTCGCGTAGAAGCCTCGGTAGAAGCTCAAGCTGCTCAGTAATTACTGAGTAGTAGAAAAAACCCGGCTCAGGCCGGGTTTTTTTTGCCTGCAATATATGCCTCAGGCGCTGGCTGGCACGGCAATGCACGCCGCCTGCGCAGCCGCGGCAACGCTACCGATCACCAGAATCGCCGGGCTCTTCAAGGCAAATGCCTGCGCGTCCCAATGCATGCGCGCTAGCGTGCTGCGGCATTCGCGCTGCTGGGGCAGGGAGGCATTTTCGATCATCGCCACCGGCATATCGGCGACCATGCCAGCGTTGAGCAATTGCTGACGAATCTCCTCCAGCTTCGCCACCCCCATGTACACCACCAACGTCGTCCCGCCCTCGGCCAGTGCCCGCCAGTTCAGGCTGCTGTCGTCCTGGGTATGCGCCGTGACCAGCGTTACGCCACGGCTCACACCGCGCAAGGTCAACGGGATATCGCAATTCGTCGCACCCGCCAGCCCTGCCGTGATCCCGTTGACTAGCTCCACATCGACACCGCGCTCGCGCAACCACAGCGCTTCTTCACCGCCCCGGCCAAAAATGCACGGATCGCCGCCTTTGAGCCGCACCACGCATTTTCCCTGGCGCGTATAACGCAGCATCAGGCGATGAATAAAATCCTGTGGCGTCGAACGGCAGCCGCCGCGCTTGCCGACGGTGATCACCCGCACATCCAGGCAATGCTCCAGCACCTGTGGGTTGACCAGATCATCGATCAGCACCACATCCGCCTCACGCAAGGCCCGCACCGCCTTGAGGGTCAACAGTTGCGGATCGCCAGGCCCTGCGCCCACCAGCCAGACTTTTGCGTTCATGTTCTTCTCCTCACACATTAATGGCGAATGGCTGCGGGTTGCCGGCCAAAAGACGTTTGATTTCCGGTACACAGGAACCACATTGGGTGCCGCAGCCCAGCTCGTGTTTGAGCCCTTCCAGGCCCAGGCCGCGGGCGATGCCGGCACACACCGCGCTTTCGCTGACGTTCTTGCAGTTGCACAGGGTCTTGAGGCTGGCCGCCGCACCGCCCGGCGGTGCGCTTAATGGAGCCAGCAGCCAGCGCCGCAATTGGTCATCGGCGCGACCTTCCAGCCACAGGCTTTGCAACCAGTGCCGCGCCAGGGTTTCCCCTGCCAGGCGCAGGGCGGTGATGCGGCCTTGCTCGATCTTCACGCGTTTGCCGATCGAGCGACGTGGGTCGTCATAAGCCATGACAGGGCCGTCATTGAGGCCGAGGAGTGTGTCGATACGGGTCAGCAGTGACAAGTCGGGCGCCTCGCCATGTGCGGCGCGCACCAGCAATGCCGGGCGTTCACGTCCGACCAGAGTCAAACTGACGTAGGCAAAGTCCTCGCATAGCGGGCGCAGCGCCTCAAAGTGTTGCTGCACATTGCCTTCGATCAGCGCGAACAACTGCCACGGCAGTTGCACCGCTTCCAGGCGCACCCCGCTGTGCTTCAGTTCCGGTTGTTTCGATAACGGATCAAACGCCGGCTGCGTAAGGGTGTTGACGCCACCCTTGAGAAAGCGGTCGCCCCAATGCATGGGCAGGAACGCCTGGCCCGGGCGCACGCTGTCATCGCTGCTGACCGCGACGATCACACTGCCTCGGCGGCTTTTCAGGCTGACCAGATCACCGTCCTTCAAGCGATGGCGACGTAATTCATCCGGATGCAGGCCCAACAACGCTTCGCTGACATGCCCAAACAACTGGGCCGCCGTGCCGGTGCGGCTCATGCCGTGCCACTGGTCGCGCAGGCGGCCGGTGATCAGGGTCAGCGGGAAGCGGGCGTCGCGTTGCTCCTTGGCCGCGCGGTAAGGATCAGCGATAAACTGCGCGCGCCCGCTATCGGTTGGGAACACGCCATCGCTGTACAGGCGCGTTGTTCCGGATTGTGCACCCGTCGGAAACGGCCACTGCTGCGGCCCGATCCGGTCGAGCAGGGCATGGCTGATACCCGAAAGGTCGAGATCACGATGGCGCGTCAGCCCTTTGTATTCATCAAAGATCTGTGCCGGTTGTTCGAACGCAAACAGGCTGGCCAAGCCCGGCCGCAAGCGCTTTTCCAGGCGCCGTGCGAAATCCAGCGTAATGGCCCAATCGGGTCGTGCTTCTCCCGGTGGGACGATAGCTTGGCGGACGTGGGAAATACGTCGCTCGGAGTTGGTCACGGTGCCTTCCTTTTCTCCCCAACTGGCCGCAGGCAGCAGTAGGTCGGCATAAGCGGCCGTCTCCGTGGTGCGAAAAGCTTCCTGCAGGACCACGAACGGGCAAGCGGCCAAGGCTGCGCGTACGCGGTTCTGGTCCGGCAGCGATTGTGCGGGGTTGGTACAGGCAACCCACAGCGCCTTGATCTTGCCGGCCTGGATCTGCTCGAACAGTTCGATCGCGGTCAATCCGGTTGGCTGCGGCAATGAATCAACCCCCCAATACGCGGCGACTTCGGCCCGATGCTGCGGGTTGGCCGCGTCACGATGGCCCGGCAACAGATTCGCCAGGCTGCCGGTCTCGCGGCCACCCATGGCGTTGGGTTGGCCGGTCAGGGAAAACGGGCCGCAGCCCGGCCGGCCAATGGTCCCGGTGGCCAGGTGCAGGTTGATCAAGGCGCTGTTTTTCGCACTGCCGGCGGTGGATTGATTCAGCCCCATGCACCACAACGACAGGAAACTGCTGGAGGTGCCCACCCATTGCGCACACAGGCGCAGTTGTTCAACGCTGATCCCGCACAACTGCGTGACCATCTGCGGTGTGTAGTCATGCACCAGCCGCTTCAGCGGTGCCAACCCCTCGGTATGGGCCTGGATAAAGTCGCGGTCGATCCAGTCTTCCCACAACAACAGATGCAAGATCCCATGGAATAACGCCACATCCGTACCCGGTAAAATCGCCAGGTGCAGGTCAGCCAGGTCGCAGGTGTCTGTGCGCCGTGGGTCGATCACCAGCACTTTCATCTGTGGGCGCCGCGCCTTGGCTTCTTCCAGGCGTCGGAACAGCACCGGATGCGCGTAGGCCATATTGCTGCCGACGATCATGACGCAGTCGCTGTTTTCCAGGTCCTCATAGCTGCACGGCGGTGCGTCGGCACCCAGGCTGCGTTTGTAGCCGACCACTGCCGAAGACATGCACAGCCGCGAGTTGCTATCGATGTTGTGGGTGCCCACCAGCGCCCGTGCCAGTTTGTTGAAGCTGTAGTAATCCTCGGTCAACAATTGCCCGGAAATGTAGAACGCCACGCTGTCCGGCCCGTGTTCGGCGATCGTGTCGGCGAATACGTTGGCGGCGTGTTCCAGGGCCGTGTCCCAATCGGTGCGTGCACGGGCCAGGTTTTTGCCCAGGCGCAGTTCGGGGTACAAGGCGCGGGCAGCCAGGTCACCGGTCAGGTGTAGGCTGGCCCCCTTGCTGCATAACTTGCCAAAGTTGGCCGGATGGCTCGGGTCGCCTTGCACGCCGAGGATCTGTACGCCGTCATGCTCGATCAGCACGCCGCAACCCACCCCGCAATAACAGCAGGTGGACGCGGTAACCTGGCGGTTCATCAACCTGCGTCCCGCAGGGCCAGCATCACCCGGCCGTTTTCCACGCGGGCGGGGTGATGGTGGGCGCAGCCGATATCCGGCGCCTGGGCTTCGCCGGACGCCAGGTCGATCTGCCAGTTGTGCAACGGGCAGGCCACGCGTTTGCCGTAGATCAAGCCCTGGGACAGCGGCCCGCCCTTGTGCGGGCAACGGTCGTCGAGGGCGAAGACTTCATCGTCACTGGTACGAAAAATCGCAATATCGCCTTTAGGCCCCTGGATGATGCGCGAGCCCAGGGCGTTGATTTCATCGAGGGCGCAGATATCCAGCCAGTTCATGCCGACACCTCCAGCTGTTTGACGGGGATGACCTCGAACTCCTTTTTCAACTGGGGCTGTTCCAGGCGCTCCTTCCACGGGTCCTGTTCGAACGACAGCGAAAATTGCAGGCGCTCATTCAACGCTCGGCGTCGGGCCGGGTCTTCCAGTACGGCTTTTTTGATGTGCTCCATGCCGACCCGTTGCAGGTAGTGCACGGTGCGCTCCAGGTAGAAGGCTTCTTCGCGATACAACTGCAGGAACGCGCCGTTGTACTCGCGCACTTCTTCGGCAGTTTTCAGCTTGACGAAGAACTCCGCGACTTCTGTCTTGATCCCGCCATTGCCGCCGATATACATCTCCCACCCGGAGTCGACACCGATGATGCCGACGTCCTTGATGCCCGCTTCCGAGCAATTGCGTGGGCAACCGGAGACGGCCAGCTTGACCTTGTGCGGCGACCACATATTGAACAGGTCGTGCTCCAGCTCGATGCCCAGCTGTGTGGAATTCTGCGTGCCGAAGCGGCAGAACTCGCTGCCGACGCAGGTCTTCACGGTGCGGATGGATTTGCCATAGGCGTGGCCCGAGGGCATGTCGAGGTCTTTCCACACGCCAGGCAGGTCCTGTTTCCTGATGCCGAGCAAGTCGATGCGTTGGCCGCCGGTGACCTTGACCATCGGCACGTTGTACTTGTCGGCCACGTCGGCGATACGGCGCAGCTCCGACGGATTGGTCACGCCGCCCCACATCCGGGGGACGACGGAGTAGGTGCCATCTTTCTGGATGTTGGCGTGGGCACGTTCGTTGATCAGGCGCGATTGCGGATCGTCCTTGGCCTCGCCGGGCCAGGTCGAGATCAGGTAGTAGTTCAACGCCGGCCGGCAGGTGGCGCAACCGTTGGGTGTACGCCAGTTCAGGTAGCTCATCGTGCCGGCGATGGTCAGCAGGTGCTGGTCGCGGATGGCCTGGCGGATCTGTCCGTGGTTGAGGTCGCTGCAACCGCAGATGGCTTTTTCGCTTTTGGGTTTGACGTCGGCGGCGCCACCCACGGTGTTGATCAGGATCTGTTCCACCAGCCCGGCGCAGGAACCGCAGGAGCTGGCTGCCTTGGTGTGTTTTTTGACGTCGTCGACGCTGAACAGCCCGTGTTCCTGAATCGCCTTGACGATGGTGCCCTTGCACACGCCGTTGCAGCCGCAGACCTCGGCGTTGTCGGCCATGCTCATGGCCTTGTCCTGGCCTTGATGGCCGACGTCTCCCAGCGCGTTTTCGCCAAACATCAGGTGATCGCGGATCTCGCCGATGGCGTGGTTCTCACGGATCTGCCGGAAATACCAACCACCGTCGGCGGTGTCGCCGTACAGGCAGGCGCCGACCAGGATGTCGTCCTTGATCACCAGTTTTTTGTACACGCCGCCAATCGGGTCGGAGAGGGTGATGGTCTCGGTGCCTTCGCCGCCCATGAAGTCGCCGGCGGAGAACAGGTCGATACCGGTGACTTTCAACTTGGTCGACGTGACCGAGCCTTTGTAGGTAGCAAAGCCGAGTTGGGCCAGGTGATTGGCGCAGACCTTGGCCTGTTCAAACAGCGGCGCGACCAGGCCGTAAGCGGTACCCCGATGGTTGGCGCATTCGCCGATGGCGTAGATGCGCGGGTCATAGGTTTGCAGGGTGTCGTTGACCAAAATCCCACGGTTGCAGGGGATGCCGGATTTTTCCGCGAGTTCGGTGTTGGGGCGGATGCCGGCCGCCATCACCACCAGGTCGGCCGGGATGATGTCGCCGTTCTTGAACTGCACCGAGCCGACGCGACCATTGCCGGCATCGTGCAGGGCCTGGGTCTGTTCGCACAGGCGAAACACCAGGCCACGGCTTTCCAGTTCGGTTTGCAGCAACTGGCCGCTGGTCTTGTCCAGTTGCCGCTCCAGCAGCCATTCGCCGATATGCACCACGGTCACCTGCATGCCGCGCAGCATCAGGCCGTTGGCGGCTTCCAGGCCGAGCAGGCCGCCGCCGATGACCACCGCGTGCTTGTGGGTCTTGGCGGTGTCGATCATGGCTTGGGTGTCGGCAATGTCGCGATAGCCGATCACGCCCTGCAAGGTGTTGCCGGGAATCGGCAGGATAAATGGCGTGGAACCGGTGGCGATCAGCAGGCGATCGTACTCGGCCTCGGTGCCGTCCTCGGCGATGACGATGCGTTTGACGCGATCGATCTGCACCACTTTGCGGTTGAGCAGCAGCTTGATGTCGTTGTCCAGGTACCAGCTCAGGTCGTTGAGTACGATCTCTTCGAAGGTCTGTTCACCGGCGAGCACCGGCGATAGCAGGATTCGGTTGTAATTGGGGTGTGGCTCGGCGCCGAACACGGTGATGTCGTACAGCTCGCTGCTCAGCTTGAGTAATTCTTCCAGGGTGCGAACCCCGGCCATGCCGTTGCCGATCATGACCAATTTGAGTTTTTTCATGTCGTTCTCCGCAATGGCTCGACAAATCGTGCGCAAACAAAAAAGGCGCCCCCGCCAGTGATCTAGCGAGGACGCCTTTGTCCGGTCCCGTTCTCTCGGGAAGCTCGCCCTTCAACGTTGAAGGGCGGGCTATATGTGTGTTCTTGAATCAGTTAATGCAGTGGCTGTGCCAAGTCGGCCCACCCCCGGTTTTATTGGGTTTACTGTCGATCGGCGAGGACGAATCGCCCTCTAGTGGTGCAGCAGCCAATAGCCCAGCACCAGATTGATCAGCAACGAGAGCATCGCCAGGGTTTGCCAGACTTTCAGCGGTTCACGCTCCAGCAGCGGGCGTGGCCGCACGCTCAACTCACGGCGCTCGGCCTGTTCCAGCACCAGCAACCATTCTTCGGCGGTTTCATAACGTTGTGCGGGTGAGGCCGCCACGGCTCGCTCCAGGCTGAGCGGCAGCCAGTCCGGCAGGTCAGGGCGATAGCGGCTGGCGCTGATGGCCTGGGTGAATCGGGGGCGTTGGAAGGCTTCGATCTCGCCGTAGGGATAGTGCCCCGTCAGCAGGTAATACAGGCTGACGCCAACGCTATACAAATCCTGCTGGGCGGTAGGGCGTTCGCCGTTAAACGCCTCGGGCGCGATAAAGCTTGGCGTGCCGGGCAGCAGGTGGGCGCGGTCTTCCGAGAGCCCTGGGCAGTAGGCCAAGCCGAAATCCAGCACACGCAGCTCACCATCGTCGCCCAGCAACAGGTTTTCCGGTTTGATGTCGCGGTGCAGGATCTGCCGCCGGTGCAACAGGCCCACCGCGCGCAGCAAACGCTCGGCAATGGATTGCCATTGGGCCAGGGGCAGAGGGCCCTGGCGCCGGAACAGCTCGGCCAGGGTCTGCCCCGGATATTCACGCATCACATAGTACAAATGCTGACGGCCGCCGGCCGCGTGAACTTCAGGAAAGGCGCGCCCGGCCACCCGGCGCAAAAACCATTCTTCCGACAGCAAAGCCTGGCCCGCGTCGCTGTCATCGTCGCAGTCCAGCGGCAGGGTTTTCAGTAACCACGGCTGCTGCTGGGCGTCGTGCACCCGGTACAGCAAAGACTGTCGACTTTGTGCCAGCACCCCTTCAACCTGCCAGCCTTCAAACCGTTGCCCGGCTTTCAGCAGCGGAGGCAACGGCCATTGCTGCAACTGCACCAACGCATCGCCGAGGGTGGCGCCGCCGAGTTGGTCGACACGTACCAGCAGGGCGCTGGCATTGTCCAGGCTACCGGCCAAGTGCGCGGCGTTGACCAGGGTGTTGACTGCCGTATCGAGATCGCTTTGCTCACGCAGGATGGCGCGGATGCTGTGGTCGCCCAGGGTGGCCCAGACGCCATCGCTGAGCAGCAGGAAGCATTCGCCTGCACGCAGTTCGCCGTCGAGAAAATCCAGCACCAGGTGTTGATCCAGGCCGAGGGCACGCTTGAGCACATGCTGCATGCCCGGCTGTTCCCACACGTGATCTTCGCTGATGCGCAACAATTGGTCGTCGAGCCAGCGATACACCCGGCAGTCTCCCACATGGGCCAGGGTGAAACGTTGCCCACGGAACACCAGGGCGCTGAGGGTGGTCAGTAACGGCTGGCCGCCGCCGTTGGCTTGCAGCCAGCGATTCTGGGCAAGCAGTAACCGTTCGAGCGCCTGGGCCACGCCCCAGGTTTGCGGCGTGGCGTAATAGTCCAGGGCCAGGGCCTGCAAGGTCGAGCGTGCGGCCAGGCCGCCGTCGGCACATTGGCTGACGCCATCGGCCATGGCGCATAAATAGCCTTTGCTCGCGGCCAACTCCGCCACGGGAGTGACCACCCGCAGCGCGTCCTGGTTTTCCGCCCGTGGGCCGATGGCGCTGGCCTGGGCGACGCTCAGTTGCAGGCTCATCAGACGCGCGCGGCGGTCACGGCAGCCGAGCCCCAGGTGGTTCTCCAGCGTCGTTTGACGCCGTACAGGCCGAACCAGGCCAATACGCCAAGGCTGGCGAACAACCACAGCGCCATCTGATAACTGCCGGTGCTTTGCTTGATCGCCCCCATGCCCGCCGCCAGGGCGAAACCACCGATGCCGCCGGCCATGCCGATCAGGCCGGTCATCACGCCGATCTCACGGCGAAAGCGCTGGGGCACCAGTTGGAACACCGCACCGTTACCGGCACCGAGGCCGAGCATGGTGCACACGAAAAGCGCCAATGCAGCGTAGGAACTGGGTAGGTTGAAGCCCACCGCGGCGATGCAGATCGCGGCCACGCTGTACATGCCGAGCAGGGTGCGAATCCCGCCGAAACGGTCAGCGAGGGCACCGCCCAGCGGACGCATCAGGCTGCCGCCGAATACACAGGCGGCGGTGTAGTAACCGGCGGTCACCGGGCTCAGGCCGTACTGGTCGTTGAAGTAGCCGGGCAGGGCGCTGGCCAGGCCGATAAAACCGCCGAACGTCACGCTGTAAAAGAACATGAACCACCAACTGTCACGATCGCCCAGCGCCTTGAAGTAGTCGGCCATGGCTTTGGGTTTCGGGCGTTCGGGGGCGTTGCGGGCGAGCCAGGCGAAGACGATCAGGGTCAGCACCAACGGAATCAGCGCAAAGCCGAACACGTTGCTCCAGCCGAACGCCGCCGCGAGGACCGGTGCCAGCAAGGCGGCGAACACCGTGCCTGAGTTACCTGCGCCGGCGATGCCCATGGCCTTGCCCTGGTGTTCCGCAGGGTACCATTGGGACGCCAAGGGCAGCGCCACTGCAAACGACGCACCGGCCATGCCCAGGAATACGCCCAGCAACAAGGCTTGTTCGTAGCTGTGGATCCCCAGTTTCCAGGCACCGAACAAGGCACTGATCACAATCACCTGGCCAATCAGTCCGGCGGTCTTGGGCGACAGCTTGTCGGCCAGCATGCCCATGACAAAGCGCAGCACCGCGCCCGCCAGGATCGGCGTGGCCACCACCAGGCCGCGTTGCTGGGTGGTCAGGTGCAGGTCGGCGGCGATTTGCACCGCCAGCGGGCCGAGCAGGTACCACACCATGAAACTCAGGTCGAAATACAGGAACGCGGCGAACAGGGTCGGGGTGTGCCCGGATTTCCAGAAGCTTGATTTCATCACGCACCTCAACGGTTGGGAGTCTGTAAGAAGGCCGAGTGATGGAGCTGCCGACCGTGGCCGCCCCATCCGCCCCATGTGCTGGGGCCAAAACGAAAAAACGCCGCCACCGGGTTTGCGAGGGCAAACCGGGTGGGCGACGTCTTTGTCGTGGAGGGGCAACCGCCGTTGGTTACCTGTGATGAATGCTTAGCAAGAGCTGCGCCAGTTCAGCCAAGCAACTCGCTCATGGCGATGATCTGTTCCGCCACCTGAATCAGTTTTTGCTGGCGGCTCATGGCTTGGCGGCGCATCAGGGTGTAGGCCTCTTCTTCATTACAGTGCTTCATTTTCATCAGCATGCCCTTGGCCAGTTCGATGCGCTTGCGCTCGGCCAACTGCTGGTCACGCGCCTGGAGCTGGGCGCGCAGGGCCTGGTCGCTCTCAAAACGCGCCATGGCCACATCGAGGATCGGTTGCAGGCGCTGGGCCTGGATACCTTCGACGATATAGGCGCTGACGCCGGACTTGATTGCCTGGCGCATCACACTCGGATCATGCTCGTCGGTGAACATCACGATCGGCCGTGGCTGATCGCGGCTTAACAACACCACTTGCTCCATCACATCGCGGCCGGGCGACTCGGTATCGATCAGGATCACATCCGGGCGCACCGTTTCGACGCGCGCGGGCAGGTCGATGGTCAGGCCGGACTCATCGATTACCTCGAAACCGGCCTCGGTCAGTGCGGCCTTGAGCCGGCCGACCTTGCTCGGGGTATCGTTGATCAACAGGATTCGCAACATCGGGCACCTCCTGTCAGCGCAGAGCCTGGCGGTTCGCAGGTTCGGCCATGGCGTGCAGGCGGAAGCTGCGAGCGTAAGCGGCGGGATCGGAGCCGTCCCAGACCTTGCCGTCGATCAACTGGCTGCTGCGCATGTCTTCGTTGTTCGCGTGCACGCCCACCGCCTGGGCGGCTTGGCGATACAGCTCCAGTTGTTGCACCTGGCGCGCCGTGCCGAGGTAGTCGGGATCTTCCCGCAGCAGGCCCCAGCGGCGGAATTGGGTCATGAACCACATGCCGTCGGACAGGTACGGCAGGTTCACCTCGCCCTCGGCGAAAAAGCGCAACCCGTGGGGATCTTGCCAACGGTTGCCCAGGCCATCGTCATACACACCGAGCAGGCGCGGCTCTATGCAATCGAGCGGTGCGTCGAGGTAGTCGCGGGCGCTGAGCAGCTGTGCGGTGGAGCGCCGGTTTTCCTGGCTGTTTTCGATGAAGCGGCTGGCTTCCAGGATGGCCATCACCAGCACACGCGCCGTGTTGGGGTACTGATCGACGAAAGCCTGGGTGCAGCCGAGCACTTTTTCCGGGTGGTCCGGCCAGATCGCCTGGGTCGTTGCCAAGGTAAAGCCCTGGCGCTGTTGTACCGCGCTGGCGCACCAGGGTTCGCCGACACAAAAACCATCGATTCGCCCGGCTTGCAGGTGCGCGACCATCTGCGGCGGCGGTACGACCACGCTGTCGACATCCTTAAGGGGATGAATGCCCTGGCTCGCCAGCCAGTAATACAGCCACATGGCGTGGGTGCCTGTGGGAAAGGTCTGGGCGAAGGTCAGTTTTGTTCGGCTTTGGTGCACGTGGCGTTCCAATGCCTCAGGAGTGATCACGCCTTGCTGCTGCAAACCGGGGGACAGGTTGATGCTCTGACCGTTCTGGTTGAGCCCCATCAGCACGGCCATCTCGGTAGGCGTTACGCCGCCAATGCCCAGGTGTACCGCATAGATCAGCCCGTACAGGCTGTGGGCGGCGTCCAGCTCGCCGCTGACCAGTTTGTCGCGCAGAGTGGCCCAGGATGCCTGGCGCTTGAGGTTGAGTGTGAGCCCATACGGCTGGGCAAACCCCTGAGTGGCGGCGACCACCAGGGAGGCGCAATCGGTCAAGGCCATGAAGCCCAGGTCGAGGCTGCTTTTTTCCGGAGCGTCGCTACCGTTGACCCAGGCCAGCGGATCTGAACTCTTCATCAACACCTACCTTTTTCTCTCACAAAAAAGCGCCGTTCCTACAGATGGCCGCGCAGGCCATTGCAGGGTAACGACGCCTTTGTCCGTAAGCCCGCTCCGTCATTGGTGCGCGCTCAGATACAGAGTGCATAGCAAGGCACATGCCACGGGCTGCCGTCAGTTTTTCATCAAGATTGAGCGTTGCCTGCCTTTCAGTATGGCCACCTCTTAACGCCGCACTGCCGAGGAAAACCCAAGGTGCATGCTGATTCCCCTGCAACGAGGCTCCGCCTCCGGTTGCGCAACGGGCTGTTGTGCGCGGTGCTGTTGCTGGGCTGTTTCGCGGCCTGGGCCGAGGCGTATCAGGCCAGGGATGAAAGCCTGCAGGCGCTGTTGGGCGAGCTGTCGGTGGCACTGGGCATGCCTGTGGTGACCAGCCGGGAAGCGGCTGGCAGACGGGTGAGCGGGGCGTTCGATTTCAGCGCGCCGCAACAGGCTCTGGAGGCGCTGGCCCGGCAGGAAGACTTGATCTGGCATAGCGATGGGCAAGGGCTGTACGTCTACGCTGCCGCAGAGGCGAGAAGCCTGGCGGTAGGGCTGCGTCATATTGCTGTAGACGCGATGCGTCGGGCAATGCGGCGTACGGGGTTGGATGAGTCGCGCTATCCGCTGCGTGAGAACGGGGCGCGCACGTTTTATGTGTCGGGGCCGCCGAACTATGTCGAGCAAGTGTTGCGGCTGGCCCAATTGATGGACCGGCCACGCCGAGATGTGCGCCTGGGTAAGTTCTCATTGGCAGTGGTGCAGGTGTTCAACACGCATGTGGAGGATCGCCAATACGGGGCCGGCGTCAATCCGGTGCGTTCGCCGGGGATGGCATCAATGATTCAGGCGCTGTTGTCCAGCGAACAGAAAAGATTACTGGCCGACGGGAGCCTTGCCCTGACCGCGTACCCGGATACCAACAGCCTGTTGATCAAGGGCACGCCTGCCCAGGTGCGGCTGATCGAAAAGCTGGTTGCCGAACTGGATGTCCCCAAGCGGCCGAATGAGATTTCGGTCTGGCGAGTGGGCATGGCTCAAGAAGAGCCCACGCCGGCGTCCGGGCCGCCGCCCTTGACTGCGGCGCAATATGAGCGCGTGCAGCGTGCGTTTGTCCGACCCGGGCGCGAGCCGCCTCCGTGAACCTGCGTGGCTTATCCGCTCGGCAGCGAATTGTCTTACCGGGAGTGGCCAAAAAGCGCCGTTCGAATGGGTTTTTTCCTAACGCGGGCTGTAAGACAGGTTTTTATAGTCGTGAGGTTGGCGGCGAGCCGGTACAGGAAATAAGGATTGGAATGTCAGTAGTCGGATGCAGAGGTGCGCATGCCCGTGATGATTGAGCACGCGACGCAGACCCTCGTCTTTGCTCACTGGACCCTGCACCCTGATGGCCGGTTGACAGGCGGGGAGGCGGATATTCAGTTGCCACCCAAGGAGGGGCAGGTGCTGCGATTGCTGCTGGCCTCGGCCGGCACGCTGGTGACCAAGGACCGTTTGCTGGAGCGGGTGTGGCCCCGGGGGGAAGTGGCTGAGGAGTCACTGACGCGCTGCATCTATGCCTTGCGCAAGCATTTGCGCGGCGACAAGGCGTTTATCAAGACGATCTACGGCCGAGGCTATCGTTTTACCTGTCCGGTGCAGGTTGAAGGGTCTGAGCGTGGGCGGTTGACTCACGTGTGTCCGGGTTGTGGGCAGTTGAGCCATGTATAAGCGGTGGGGCCAAGCCGTGTTGTTGAGCCTGTTGATGGGCAGCCGGACGGCGTTGGCTTATTGCTGGGAGGAGGTTGCCGGTCGCTATGACCTCGAACCGGAGTTGCTCCAGGCCATTGCTGCCGTCGAGTCGGGTTATCGTGCCGGGGCGATGAACTACGCCAACCGTAATGGCACGCGTGATATCGGCTTGATGCAGATCAACAGCATTCATTTGCCGCGCTTGCGCAAGCTGGGCATCACCGAAGAGCGGCTGCTGAATGAGCCTTGCCTGTCTGTCGAGGTCGGCGCCTCGATACTCGCCGAGTTTATCCAACGCTTCGGCTACAACTGGACGGCTGTCGGCTCATACAACGTGGGGGCGGGGGCAGGGCCCAAGCGCGATGCATTGCGCCTGCAATACGCGCAGAAGATCTGGGCGCGCTATGAGGCGTTGGTCGCCAATCGCTACTGACGATTGGGCCGCACGCCTCGCATGCGGCCTATGACCCCGGCTATAATCGCCGCCACCTTTCGCCGCCATCCGAGTCTAGCCCGCCCATGTATACCCTGGCCCGCCAGCTGTTGTTCAAACTTTCCCCGGAAACCTCCCATGATCTGTCCCTGGACTTGATCGGTGCCGGTGGCCGCCTGGGTCTCAATGGCCTGGTATGCAAGGCTGCGGCGAAAGTGCCGGTGTCGGTGATGGGGCTCGAGTTCCCTAACCCGGTCGGCTTGGCTGCGGGCCTGGACAAGAACGGCGCGGCCATCGACGGTTTTGCGCAGCTGGGTTTCGGCTTTGTCGAAATCGGCACCGTGACCCCGCGCCCGCAGCCGGGTAACCCCAAGCCACGCATCTTCCGCCTGCCGGAAGCCGAGGCGATCATCAACCGCATGGGCTTCAATAACCTGGGGGTCGATCATCTGCTGTCGCGGGTGCAGGCGGCGAAGTACAAGGGCGTCCTGGGGATCAATATCGGCAAGAACTTCGACACGCCCGTGGAGCGTGCGGTGGATGACTACCTGATCTGCCTGGACAAGGTCTACGCCCATGCCAGCTACGTCACCGTCAACGTCAGTTCGCCGAATACCCCGGGCCTGCGCAGCCTGCAGTTCGGTGACTCCCTCAAGCAATTGCTCGAAGCCTTGCGCCAACGCCAGGAAGACCTGGCGGTGCGTCATGGCAAGCGCGTGCCTTTGGCAATCAAGATTGCCCCGGACATGAGTGATGAAGAAACCGTGCTGGTGGCTCAGGCCCTGGTGGACTCGGGCATGGACGCAGTGATCGCGACCAACACGACCCTCAGCCGCGTCGGCGTTGAAGGTCTGGCGCATGGGGATGAGGCGGGTGGCCTGTCGGGTGCGCCGGTACGGGACAAGAGCACGCACATCGTCAAGGTGCTGGCGGCTGAGCTGGCCGGGCGTTTGCCGATCATTGCCGTGGGCGGTATCACCGAAGGCAAGCATGCTGCCGAGAAGATCGCGGCCGGCGCCAGCCTGGTGCAGTTGTACTCCGGTTTCATCTACAAAGGGCCGGCGCTGATTCGCGAGGCGGTGGATGCGATCGCGGCGAGCGGGCTTGCGCCGCGCTGAGTTCACCGCGCTTTTTGTAGTGAGCGGGCTCGCTCTAATGCCAGTCAGTTAAGGCTTAACGCTGTCACTGTGGGAGGGGGCTTGCTCCCGATAGCGGTGGGTCAGTCGATAAACTGCTGGCTGGCACACCGCTATCGGGAGCAAGCCCCCTCCCACAAGTTATTCATCGTCCGTTCTATCGCTTAACTGACTGGCATTAGGGCTTGCCCCGCGCGGCGGTGTGTCAGGCGGCTCAAACTTACCTGACACACCGCAGCGCGGGGCAAGCCCGCTCACTACAAGAGCAGCAATAAAAAGGGCTCCATAAGGAGCCCCTGGGCCGAAGCCCGCCGCCCGAATGGGGCGTGCGTGGTTAATTCATTACAGCTTCAAAAGTGTCGTGTCGGAGTTAAGTGCCCTGATTAGCCGACGGCGTGAAGTTCGTTGAGTCTGTGGATGCCCGCAGTGCCAGTCATACCGTCCCAGTTGTCGCCGCGTCCTTCTCGCCAGCCGTTGATCCAGGCTTGGCGTACCGACGGTAGAGTAAAAGGGCAAAGCTCACGGGATTTTCCATGAACGCCATATTGATATCCGCGTAAAAATGCTCTTTCCAACGGATCACGCTTAAGTCTTCTCATAGGGTGTTTCCCTCACTTGTTGACTGTCTTGATATCCTTCAGCCTCATCCGAGGCCGGGCAGAGTTTTCCTGCCGTTGGTGGGCTCGCTGCCGGCGTGGCGAGCCAATGTGTCGGCGTCGTTACGGCGCCAACCTGTGTTGAGTTCTAACCAATAGGTCACATGGATTCAATGATCGTTTTGTCATAAGCACGTAACGATAACGATGCTATAGCCATAAGCTGGGATGGCTTTTCGCCCCATTTATCGGGCAAAGCCAGCTATGATGTGCCTTGCGAAGCGGATAGGTTTAATCCTTTAGTGAGAATGTCCGCCCGTTGCAGTCGGTTATTATTCGACGAAGGGTCGGAATATTACTTTCTGTTACAGCCAATTGTTTATCTGCCCCGTCAATTCAAGGCCCAAAAGCCCGGCAGCCGGGGTGGAACGGCACATTCGTGCCACGCGAGCACTCTTCGAGAAAAGTGCTTGATTGAAAACCGAGCCGGCGATGCGTCGCCCGTTCACTGATTGCTGAAAAGCCTGGAATGCCCATGTCGGACCGTTTTGAACTCTTCCTCACCTGCCCCAAGGGCCTTGAAGGCCTGCTGATCGAGGAAGCCGTCGGGCTTGGCCTTGAGGACGCCCGTGAGCACACCTCGGCCGTGCGCGGCATGGCCGATATGGAAACCGCCTACCGCCTGTGCCTCTGGTCGCGCCTGGCCAACCGTGTGTTGCTGGTACTCAAGCGCTTCCCGATGAAGGACGCCGAAGACCTCTACCATGGCGTGCTGGATATCGAATGGGCTGACCACATGGTCCCGGATGGCACCCTGGCGGTGGAATTCAGTGGCCATGGTTCCGGTATCGACAACACCCACTTCGGCGCGCTGAAGGTCAAGGATGCGATCGTCGACAAACTGCGCACCCCGACCGGCGAACGCCCGTCCATCGACAAGATCAACCCGGACCTGCGTATTCACCTGCGCCTGGACCGTGGCGAGGCGATTCTGTCCCTCGACCTGTCCGGCCACAGCCTGCACCAGCGCGGTTACCGCCTGCAGCAGGGCGCCGCACCGTTGAAGGAAAACCTGGCGGCCGCGATCCTGATCCGTGCCGGCTGGCCGCGCATTGCCGCCGAGGGCGGCGCGCTGACCGACCCGATGTGCGGTGTGGGCACCTTCCTGGTGGAAGGCGCGATGATCGCTGCCGACATGGCGCCCAACCTCAATCGTGAACTGTGGGGCTTCACCACCTGGCTGGGTCACGTCCCGGCATTGTGGAAGAAACTGCATGCCGAGGCCGCTGAACGTGCCGCCGTCGGCATGAACAAAACCCCGCTGTGGATTCGGGGCTACGAGGCTGATCCTCGTCTTATCCAGCCGGCACGCAATAACATCGAACGCGCAGGCCTTAGCCATTGGATCAAGGTGTACCAGGGCGAAGTCGGCACCTTCGAGCCGCGCCCGGACCAGAACCAGAAAGGCCTGGTGATCTGCAACCCACCCTACGGTGAGCGTCTGGGTGATGAAGCCAGCCTGTTGTACCTCTACCAGAACCTCGGCGAGCGCCTGCGCCAGGCCTGCATGGGCTGGGAAGCGGCGGTGTTTACCGGCGCGCCGGACCTGGGCAAGCGCATGGGGATCCGCAGCCACAAGCAGTATTCGTTCTGGAACGGTGCCTTGCCGTGCAAATTGCTGCTGATCAAGGTCAATCCGGACCAATTCGTCACGGGCGAGCGCCGCACGCCCGAGCAGCGTCAGGCCGAACGTGAGCAAGCCGCCTACGATCAAGCCCCGGCCGAGCCGCAAGAGCGCCAGTACAACAAGAACGGTAACCCGATCAAGCCGGCCCCGGCTCCTGTGGTCGAGCAGGCACGCTTGAGTGAAGGCGGGCAGATGTTCGCCAACCGCCTGCAGAAAAACCTCAAGCTGCTGGGCAAGTGGGCCAAGCGCGAAGGCGTGGATTGCTACCGCGTGTACGACGCCGATATGCCGGAATACTCCATGGCCATCGACCTGTACCACGACTGGGTGCACGTGCAGGAATACGCCGCGCCGAAATCCATCGACCCGGAAAAAGCCTCCGCACGTATGTTCGATGCGCTGGCGGCCATTCCCCAGGCGCTGAACATCGACAAGAGCCGCGTCGTGGTCAAGCGTCGCGAGCGTCAGAGCGGCACCAAGCAGTACGAGCGTCAGAGCGCCCAGGGCAAGTTCACCGAAGTCAGCGAAGGCGGCGTGAAGTTGCTGGTCAACCTCACGGATTACCTGGACACCGGTCTGTTCCTCGACCACCGTCCGATGCGCTTGCGCATCCAGAAAGAGGCCGCCGGCAAGCGCTTCCTCAACCTGTATTGCTACACCGCCACCGCCAGTGTGCACGCGGCCAAGGGCGGCGCGCGCAGCACCACCAGCGTCGACCTGTCCAAGACCTACCTGGACTGGGCGCGTCGCAACTTCTCCCTCAACGGTTTCTCCGACAAGAACCGCCTGGAGCAGGGTGATGTGATGGCCTGGCTGGAGGCCAGCCGCGATGAGTTCGACCTGATCTTCATCGACCCGCCGACCTTTTCCAACTCCAAGCGCATGGAAGGCATCTTCGACGTGCAGCGTGACCACGTGCAGCTGCTTGACCTGGCCATGGCCCGCCTGGCACCGGGCGGCGTGCTGTACTTCTCCAACAACTTCCGCAAGTTCCAGTTGGAGGACAACCTCAGCGAACGCTATGCGGTCGAGGAAATCAGCGACAAGACCATCGACCCGGATTTCGCACGTAACGCGAAGATCCACCGGGCCTGGAAAATCACCGCGCGCTGATTGCCGCAGCGCGTTGCACCTGAAAGCCGCAAACCTGAATTTTCCAGGTTTGCGGCTTTTTTGCGCTGGTCAAATTCCGGACCGATGGCTATAACTTAATCCCTAGCCAAAGTGACACCCCCGCACGCTGGCGTTGTGAGTGTTGCCTATGCCTTTACCCGCTGCCCGCCCGAAAATCCTAGGCTTTATCAGTGAGCAGGCGTCGGCTTGGCTGGTGGCATTGGTGGTATTACTGGCAGGCTGCGCGCTGACGGCGGTTGTCGCGTGGGCGGCTGCCGACCTTTATCAGCAACAGGTGCGCCAGCGTTTCCAGTTGCTGGTCAATGAACGTTCTACACGCATTCAGGAACGTTTCGAGGACCAGGAGCAACGCCTGGGCAGCCTGCGGCGTTTCTTCATCAACTCCGCTGATGTCTCTCGCGAAGAGTTCGACGGCTTCGCCCAGCCCTTGCTGTTGCATACCCGCGCCTATGCGTGGGCGCCCCGGGTATTTCGCGAGCAACGCGCTCAGTTTGAGCAAGAGATCTCCCGACAGCGCGGCAGCCCTTTTGTGATCCGTGAACTCAATGCGGCGGGCAATTTGGCCGCGGCCCCCGAGCGCGATGAGTACGTCCCGGTGCTGTACAGCCAGACCCAGAGCCTGCTGGGCTCACCCCTGGGGTTTGACCTGCTGGCCCAGCCCCTGCGCCGATCGGTCCTTGAGCGTGCGCAAAAAAGTCGCAAGCCGGCAGTGTCCCAGCCGATGCAACTGGTGGGGGTGGAGCCCGCCTACGCAGCCGGCGTGTTGTTGGTGTCGCCGGTGAGCAAAACCCCGGACGCCGAGCCCTACGGGTTTGTGATGGCGGTGATCAGCATGCGTCAGCTGGTGGCCGAGGGTTTGCCCAAGTCGACACGCGACAACCTGGTGATGCAGATCGTCGACACCTCAGATGATCAGGAGCGCGTGCTGTATGCCTCCAGTAATTCGGTGGGCGACAGCGGCCTGGCCGCTGCGCGCCGGATCACCCTGGGCGACCATGTCTACATCCTGAGCCTGCGTGCCAGTAAGGTATTCGACCAGGCCAACCACTCTTCGATGAGCATGATCCTGACCATGGGCGTGCTGCTCAGTCTCTTGCTCAGTGCCTTGCTTTACGTACTGGTCAGCCAACGCCAGCGCGCCTTGAAACTGGTGGAGCAGCGCACCGTGCAGTTGCGCCTGCGCGAGCAAGAATTGCGCGGCGCGCATGGCCAATTGCGCAGTGTGCTGAATGCGGCGACCCAGGTCGCGATCATCGCCACCGACTTGCGTGGCGTGATCAATACCTTCAATGCCGGTGCCGAGCAAATGCTGGGGTTCAAGGCCGAACAGGTGTTGGGGCAACTGAGCCTGGACAGCCTGCACCTGCCTTCGGAACTGGAAGCCCGGGCCGTGCACTTGAGCGCGGCGTTGGGCAAACGTATCGCACCCTGCCAGGCGATGCTGGTGGAAAGCCCGGACAGCCAGCATGAAGCCCGTGAGTGGACCTTGAGGCGCGAGGACGGCAGCCACTTGACGGCCAATATGCTGCCGACGGTGTTGCTCGATGAGCACGGTCTGTGGATCGGGCACCTGGCGATCTACCGCGATGTCACTGAGCAAAAACGTGCCTACGAGGCCCTGGCGGCACGCGACCGTTTGCTGAAAAAACTCAGCGCCCATGTGCCCGGTGGAATCTTCCAGTTCACCGTGGAGCCTCAGGACCGCTGGCGCTTCATCTATGCCAGTGACGGCATGCGCGATATCTATGAAATCGAACCGGGCGTGTTGCAGCAGGATGCGAGCAGCGTTCTCGAGCGTATCCATCCGTTGGACGTGGAGCGGGTGCGCAACTCGATTCGTCTGTCGGCGTTGCAGTTGAGCCATTGGCGCGAAGAGTATCGGGTGCAACTGCCGCACCGGGGCCTGCGCTGGATTCGCGGTGAGGCCACGCCGGAAGAGTTACCGGGAGGCGGTACGTTGTGGCATGGCTATGTGTCGGATATTTCCGATCTGAAGCGGGTCGAGGAAGAGCTGCGCACGCTGTCGATTACCGACGCCCTGACGGGCATCCATAACCGGCGTTATTTCCAGGACCGCGTCAAGGCGGAGATGATCCGGCTTAACCGGACCTGCGGCGCATTGTCATTGATCATGTTCGATATCGACCATTTCAAGCGGATCAACGATCAGTACGGGCATGGCGTAGGCGACGGGGTTCTGCAGGAACTGTGCAAACGCGTTCTTCAGCGTCTGCGTCGCAGCGATGTGTTTTGCCGCCTGGGTGGTGAAGAGTTCGTGGTGTTGTGCCCCAATACCGATGGCGACCAGGCCTACAGCCTTGCGATGGCGCTGTGGGAGTCGCTGCGCTGTGCGCCGATGGAGACGGTGGGCATCGTGACCGCCAGCTTTGGTGTGGCCAACTGGCGGGTCGACGAAGGGGTTGATGGGTTGTTGCTGCGTGCGGACTCGGCGGTGTATGTGGCCAAGCAGGCGGGCAGGGACCGGGTAGAAATGTGTGGCAGGGGCGGTGCGCCGAGTCGATTGAATCGCGAATCCGGTGAGTCAGCCAAAATCTGGGGTGACTGACCGCCCGAATTCGCGAGTCTCCTGCCGGGTCAGAGCACCGGCGCTGCAGCGCTCAGTTTCGGCTGGCGATACAGGTCCAGCAATACCTGATCCAGCACCGACGAGGCGCCCCACGGCTTCGAGTCGTTGAGAATGGCCACCACGACCCAGGTATTGCCATTGTTGTCCCGGCTGAACCCGGCGATAGCGCGCACGGTGTTCAAGGTGCCGGTTTTGACATGGGCTTCGCCGCGCAGGGCCGTGGTCTTCAGGCGTTTGCGCATGGTGCCGTCAGTACCGGCAATCGGCAGTGAGCTGATGTATTCGGCCGCGTAAGGGCTTTTCCAGGCGGCTTGCAGCATGGCCGCCATCTCGCGCGCACTGACCCGTTCGGCGCGGGACAGGCCGGAGCCGTTTTCCATTACCAGGTGAGGGGCGGTGATGCCTTTCTTCGCCAGCCATTGGCGTACTACGCGTTGCGCCGCCTTGGCATCGTCGCCATCGGCATCGTTGCGAAACTGTGCTCCCAGGCTCAGGAACAACTGCTGGGCCATGGTGTTGTTACTGTATTTGTTGATGTCGCGGATGATTTCCGCCAGGTCCGGCGAGAACGCACGGGCCAGCACCTTCGCATCCTTGGGCACCGGTGCCTGGATATCGCGGCCCTGGATCGTACCGCCCAACTCCTGCCAGATCGCACGTACGGCGCCGGCGGTGTAGGTGGCGTGGTCCAACAGCGACAGGTAAGTCTGCGAACTGCAGCCATCACCCAACTGGCCACTGACCGTAACGGTCACGCTGCCATCGGCCGCAGTCGTGGGGTTGTAGCGTACGTCGCCGGTGCATTGCTTGGCGTTGTTCGCCTTGACCTGATTGTCGATGCGGATGCTCGCGATCGGTGGTTCGACCGACACGATCACCCGGCCTGAGTCGTTGCGGGTGACAAAGCGCAGGGCCTTGAGGTTGACCAGCAAGGCATCGGGCTTGACCAGGAACGGTTTGTTTTCGTCGTTGCCGTCGTCATTGAATTCCGGCAGTTGTGGCTGGTTGAAGAAACTGCGGTCCAGCACCAGGTCGCCGGTCACTTGTTGTACGCCGTTGGCACGCAGATCGCGCATCAGCAGCCAGAGTTTTTCCATGTTCAGCTTGGGGTCGCCACCCCCCTTGAGATACAGGTTGCCGCGCAACACGCCACCGCTGAGGGTGCCGTCGGTGTAGAACTCGGTCTTCCACTGATGGTTGGGGCCGAGCATTTCCAGGGCCGCATAGGTGGTGATCAGCTTCATGGTCGAGGCCGGGTTCACCGAGACGTCAGCGTTGTAGATGGTCGGCGTGCCTGGACCGTTCAACGGCAACATCACCAGAGACAGCGAGGTGTTCTGGATTTTGGCTTTCTGGAGGGCCTGCTGAACATTCGGGGGCAGGGTGTTATTGACGGGGGCAGCGGAGACGGAAAAGGCCAGTGGGAGGAAAAAACCGGCAATGAGCACTGAACGTAAAGATTTGATCATAAGGAGTAAAACCCTGCTGCTGAGGAGGGTGAAAAGGTGAGGGGTAAATAAGAAAAATCCCTCAATGGTCATGAAAGTGTCGGCATTATGCCCCAAGGTGCATGCCGTTGTAGCTGAACGATAGCGGGTAATTGGCGTTTTTTTCAGGCACGGGACCGCTCTGCCGGCGAATTCGGCTGGTGAGCGCTTTGGATATCAAGGATTGAAGGCTTTGGAAGGGCAGCCCTGCGGCGTGCGGCTTGTAGCGAGGGGTGACGCTTAAACAAACAGGGCCATCACGAAGGATGGCCCTGATGGCGATCAAGCAACAGGGTTGATCGGCTTTTCCGGGTACCACACGTCCAGCAATGGGCTGACTTCGGCTTTGGTCAGTTCATCGCGGGACTTGAGCCAGGCTTCAACCTTGGCGCGCTGCTCTTCGCTGACCGAGCCACGCTTTTGCAGGCAGACCAGACCGTAGTCGTCACCGCCGACGTAGCCCAGGCCGTTGGCTTCCATGGCTTCTTTCAGGAACGCGTCGAGAAATGCATCGATTTTATCGTCAGCCAGATTTTCCTTGAAGTCCAGGTTCAGCTCGAACCCCAATTCCTGGAACTCGTCCACACACAGTTTTTTGCGCAGACGCTGGGAGCGGTTAGTGGCCATGAAAACATTCCTCTTAATAAATATCGGTGCGCACTCTACCAGTTAATAGGCCTGACTGCCCCATTTGCGTGCTATCACCGTCTGCCGCCGGGCAGAAAACCGATGTTTGCCGGGGCGGTAAAGTCTGCCGGGGTGGGCTTGATAAACAGTGGTTTGTACCACTCGGCGGGGCTTTTTAACCGTTTATGCATGGCTTCATGGTGGTGTAATAAATCCATGCTGCCGCGATGCCATGACTGACCCTTGACGGATACCCACTTATGCCAGCTCCCTTGATTGCTGTAGAAACTTCTCCCGACTTGCCGACGGATGCTGATGTCGTGGTGATTGGCGGTGGAATCATCGGTTCCTTTACTGCTTATTACCTGGCCAAGCGCGGCATGAAGGTTGCCTTGGTTGAAAAGGGCCGCATAGGCGCCGAGCAATCGAGCCGTAACTGGGGCTGGTGCCGTCAGCAAAATCGCGATGCGCGCGAGCTGCCGATGTCTACCAAGAGCCTGGATCTGTGGGAGCAGTTCGCCGCCGAGACCGGCGAGCAAACCGGCTTTACCCGTTGTGGCCTGCTTTACCTGAGCAACGACGAAAAGGAGCTCGATACTTGGGCACGTTGGGGCGAGTTCGCCCGTTCGGTCAACGTCGAGACTTATATGCTGACGGCACAGCAAGCCGCTGACCGCGGGCGGGTGACCGGCAAACCGTGGAAAGGTGGGGTCTACTCACCCACCGACGGCATCGCCGATCCCTCCCGCGCCGCCCCGGCGGTCGCCCGCGCGATCATGGCGCTCGGCAGCACGGTGCATCAGGACTGCGCGGTACGGGGCGTGGAAACCGAAGGTGGTCGACTGTCTGCGGTGGTCACCGAAAAAGGCACTATCCGCACCCGGCTTGCCGTGCTCGCCGCAGGCGCCTGGGCTTCCTCGTTCTGCCGCCAATACGGCATTCGTTTTCCCCAGGCGACCATTCGCCAGACCGTGCTTCGCGTGTCGCCTCCAAGCCTGGAGCTGCCGAGTGCGTTGCACACTACCTATGCCTCGATGACACGCCGTTTCGATGGCAGCTACACCTTGGCGATCAGTGGGCGCGGGCGTGTCGACCCCACTCCGCAGTTGCTCAGCTTTGCACCGCAGTTCCTGCCGATGTTTCAACGCCGCTGGCGCAACCTCGCCGTGGGTGGGTTCGAGGGGGTGAGGGCGGGTCATGAAGGCTGGAAGCGCTGGCGCCTGGACGCGCCGACGCCGATGGAGAAGATGCGCATTCTGGATCCGACCCCGGACGCCTCGGCGGTCAAATTGACCTACCAACGTGGCACGCAATTGATACCGGCGCTTAAAGACTCAACGGTGACTGCCGCGTGGGCGGGGTATGTGGACAGCACGCCCGACGGCGTACCCGGCATCGGTGAAATGGCCAACCTGCCCGGGCTGATATTAGCGGCAGGGTTCAGTGGGCATGGGTTTGGTATCGGGCCGGGAGCGGGGCATCTGATCGCGGACATTGTCAGTGGCGCGCAGCCTATCGTGGACCCGACGCCTTATCATCCGGACCGGTTCAAATCATCGGCGTGGGGCAAAGTCGCGGATTTTTGAAATCATGGACATCTGAAGTGAATATCTGAAAAGGGGGGCTTGCTCCCGATGACAGAGGGTCAAGTGACCCTCTGTCATCGGGAGCAAGC